>NZ_JBIURV010000001.1:0-127398 GCF_044741025.1 Streptomyces sp. NPDC088246 | reverse complement strand
GTACCGGTACATCTGGCCCAGAGAGTTCACACCCCACACATGAGTCCTGGACCCGACCGAGATCGTCGTGAGACCACCAGAGACTTGCTTCCAGTCAGTCATGCTCGTGTCCCTTCGCCTCGAACGTTGCAAGGAGGAATTTGGCGCTCGGCAAGGTCACCCAAACGACCGCGTTTGTGGATTGACTGCCGAAATAGCCCAAAGATCGCCGTTTGTTTTATTTCACTCCCGATGTGCATGGGAGGCGGTCCTCCCCCGACGCAATCAGAAGGCCGGAAACGCTGTAACCCACAAGAGGCCGGGAGCGGCGGCCGGTTCACCACTCAAGGGACGAACCCCTTGCCCACGCTCGGTCCCAGCGGGCACCGAAGGGACACGCTCGCCAGGATGCCTCCCTCGGGTTCGGCCCCTTGGACAGGTTGCGAGACGTTCACCGGGTCGCGCTCGCGCGCCGTGCCGGGAATCCGTGTACGCGGGCTGTGGTCGCCACCGCCGCCACCGGCAGCATCAGCACAAGTACGCTCCAGGGAAAGGCCGTTGATCCGAACGTTTCCAGCAGGAAGACGCCCACGACGCCGCCACCGGCCGTGCTCGCCACTCTGAAGCACGAGCGCGACCGCATGACCGAGCGCATCCAGTGCCTGGTGCGCAACAGGGACGCGATCGGCGTGTACCTCGACACCGTACGCGCCACCGAACGACCGGACCCCGCCCCCGAAGCGCCGCCTGCGCTGTCGTGACCCGGCTGCGGCGGCGGTCAACTCGGCGAGCGCGGTACGTGACCCACATGGCCGTGGGCAGAACCGATTCGGCAGCTCCCGTCCGGGTGACGGAACCCCACATCTGACTGTAACTGCAGGTCATCACCCCAGACTTGGGCCGGTTCCGATTTTTCTCCCGCACAAGGAGTGCCCTTCATGCGTCTTCGTTCCACCGTGGCTGCCGCCCTCGGCGCGCTCTCGCTCATCGTCGCTGTGCCGACCTCGGCCGACGCGGCCTCCGGAGACTTCAGCTACACGTACAGCGGTCTCGACGGCTCCCCGCAGGTCGCCTTCCTGATCGACCCGCCGAGCAGGGAGTGCATCACCCTGCCCGAGGTCGCCGACCCCGGTTCGTCGAGCCCCGCCCGCTCTCCGTGGAACTACACCGACGCAACCGCCGTTGTCTTCACCGGCGTCGACTGCCAGGGCGACTTCTTCCTCCTCCGGCCGAACGGCGGCCACGCCTCCGACCGGCTGAAGCTCCGTTCCGTCGCCTTCGGCTGATCCCGCCACCACCGTCCGGCCGCCCACCCCGGTACGAGTCAGCCGCGCTCGTGCCGGGGTGGCGCGGTCACGGGAATGAGGCCCTGCCGTCGCTGGTTGGCCGGACATGTCGACACCCCGTGTGATCCTCTTGCTGTCCGGGAGCCTGCGCAGCGGTTCCTCCAACGAGACCGTGCTGCGCACCGTGCAGGCCGTGGCGCCTGCGGGCGTACGGACCGTTCTCTACGGCGGCCTCGCGGCGCTCCCGCACTTCAATCCCGATGACGACGCCGAGCCCCTGCCGGAGCCGGTGGCCGCGCTGCGTACGGCGATCGACGAGGCGGATGCCGTCCTGGTCTGTACACCGGAGTACGCGGGGACCCTGCCGGGGGCGTTCAAGAACCTGCTGGACTGGACGGTCGGCGGCACCGAGATCTGCGACAAGCCGACCGCGTGGGTGAACGCCGCTGCCGCCGGCCGTGGCCAGGGCGCGGAGGCCACGCTGCGAACGGTGCTCGGCTACACCGGTGCGGACATCGTGGAACCGGCCTGCGTGCGGATCACCGTGGACCGGAACGCGGTCGACGCGGACGGGATCATCACCGAGCCGGGCGCCCGCGAGCAGCTGGGGCGGGTGCTCGGGCTGCTGACGGGGCGGGCCGCGCAGATCGGTCGCGGGTAGGGCGACGCAGCTGCGGCCCGCCCGGTGGGAGTCGGGCGGGCGAGTGGCTCCCGGCGGGAGCTCCGGGGTCAGGCGCCGATCGCCCAGATGAGGGTGATGGCGCCGACGAATCCGATGATGCCGAGGGTGGTTCCGGCGATTGCGGTCCACAGGCGGCCTGTGCCGTGGCGGGCGCAGTGGATGCCCGCTGCGCCGAGGGTGACGGCGAGGGCTCCGGCGATGACCGCCCATGGGAACATGGCGAGCGCGGGCACCCATACACCTACGGCGGAGATGGAGCCGAGGACAAGTGCGGTGGGGCCCAGGGCGACGGCGGGCGTGTCGGTTCGATCGGGCACGGTCGGCTCAGGCATGAACTGTTCCCCCTTTTGAACGAGTTCAAATCGTGTGCCGATCATACCGGCGGGAGAGCGGCGGACCGGCCGGGGGCGGGCATGGCGAAGCCCCGCCGGCCGGGCGGGGCCCGGGGTCGGCCGCGGCGGCCGAGCCCGGGTGCGGTCGGCCCCATGCACTCGTCGGCGGCCCGCCTGCGGCGCGATGACAGAATCGGATGAATGATGACGTCTTGTGGGCCCGGGCCCGCACCCGAGCCCTGGTCGTGCGACGGGCCGATGCACGCCGACCTTCTCGCGGCGAAGGCGCTGGTCTACGACCCGTGCGGGTTCGTATGTTCCCGGCCGGTGCCCGAGGCGGAGAGCGCCGAATACGGGGCGCATGTATTCACCGTGGACGGCGCCGCCGTCAGGTTCCGGGTGGCCAGGACGACCCCGACGAAGGCCGGTCAGTTCGTGACGGTGTGGAAGCGGTCCGCCGGTGGGCCGATTCAGCCCTACGACTCCGAGGACCCTGTCGATCTCTTCGTCATCAGTACCCGTGACGCCGACCGTTTCGGGCAGTTCGTGTTTCCGCGGGACGTGCTCTGCGAGCGGGGCATCGTGTCGAGGAACGGTTCCGGTGGGAAGCGCGCCTTCCGCGTCTACCCGCCCTGGGTCACCACGACCAATCGCCAGGCCGGCCGTACGCAGGAGTGGCAGGCGGACCATTTCCTGCGTGTGGGCCTGCCTGCGGAAGAGGGTGGGGCGGTCGACCCGGGCCGGTCCCGGGCGCTCTATCACCCGTGACCGCGCCGCCCGCCCGGCGCGGTGGGCACAGGGCGGCGGCCGTCAGCGGTAGTCCTCCGGGTGGCCCTGCATCCAGGTGTTGATGCGGTCGCGGGTGCCGATCAGTTCGGAGCGGTGCTTCTCCAGGTTGGCCGTGGTGGTGTCACCGTTCAGCGTCTTGCGCAGGGCGCTGATCCGGGCCAGCGGCTCCTTGAAGTGGCCGGGGCCCTGAGCGTCCGTCTTCATCGCCTTGTCCAGGAGCGCCAGTTCGTCGTTGACCCGGCCCAGGAAATAGGCACAGTTCGCCGATCCCGGGGTGCAGTTGTCGTTCAGCGTGGCCTGGAGACCCGCGAAGGCGTCGCGTACGGCCTCCGGACTGTTCCCGGCGGCCTCGACCGCCTCCGCTTCCGCACTCGCCTCGTCCGAGGCGCTCTTCGCCGCGGCGGCGTCGTCGGCCGCCTTGGCCATGGCCGCCGCGTTCGCGGACGGCGCCACACGGGGAACGTCGTCGCCCGGCCCCTGCGATGTGGAGACGCTGGTGCAGCCCACCAGGAACGCTCCGAGAACCGCCGCCGCGGCCACGGCCGTTGCAGCGCCGCGCGTGTTGGTGCGGATGAACATGAGGCCCCCCTCTTCCGGTTGGGCCAGACCCTACATCCCCGGTCCGGCGTCGCCCCCCGCCCCTCACCCCGTGATCAGGGTCTGCAGCGCGGGCGCGTACAGGTCCGCGATGTGTTCGGGGGTGGCCTGGGCGCCTGCGCCCTCGCGGTGGAGGCTGAGGGTGGCGCCGAGGCCGAGGAGGTGGCCGGCGATCAGTTCGGCGCGCAGGGCGCGTTCGGGGCCGGTGAGGCGGGCGGCCAGGGCGTCGGTGACCTGTTCGTGGAAGCGGTCGCGCAGCAGGGAGCGTTCGTCGTGGTTGCCGAGCGAGAAGACGACCCGCAGCAGTGGGTCGGACTGCAGTTCCCGGCGGCGGCTCACCAGCGTCACCACCATGTGGCGGCCCAGCATGCCGAGCGGGGCGTCGAAGAGTTCGGCGGCTGCGGGACCGAAGTCGGCGACGGTGTTGAAGAGTTCTTCCTTGCGGCCGAAGTGCTTGACGACCAGGGACGGGCTCACTCCGGCGTCGGCCGCGATCCCCCTTATGGTCACCTCGGCGTAGGGGCGCTGTGTGAACGCCCGGCGGGCGGCGCGCAGGATCGCGTCCCGGCCCGTGCCCGGATCGGCGGCGGCCGGCTCCGGTCCCGGGGCCGGAGCCGGGGCCGGGGCCGGAGCCGGGGCCGGAGCCGGGGCCGGGGCCGGAACGGTGGCCTGGCGGCTGGTCATGCGCCCTCCTGGATCGGCATCGTCCGCACACCGTCCTTCCGGTCGCCCGGGGCGTTGCGGCTCTCTTCGACCGTACCCGCCGTGGGCGTACGGCCGCCCGGCAGGCACAGCGTGACCAGCATCGCCGCGAGCGCCGCGCCCGCCGCGATCAGGAAGACCACCTGGTAGGCGTGGAGCGTCGGGGCCGTCCGGCCGCCCGCCACGAACGTGATGCCGGCGAGGACCGCGGCCACCGTCGCGCTGCAGAAGGCCTGCCCGATCGACCGCATCAAGGTGTTGAGGCCGTTGGCCGCGCCCGTCTCGCCGACCGGGACGCCGCGCATGACCAGCGCGGGCAGCGCCGAGTACGCGATGGCCGTGCCCGAGGCGACGACCGTCGCACCGGCGATGATCATCCAGAGGCTGTGGCTGGTGAAGTACCGCACCACGTAGCCGGCCGCGATCACGCCCGCCGCCAGCGCAAGGCTCACCTTCGGACCGTACTTCGCGGAGATCCGCGCCGAGACCGGCGAGAGCGCCACCATCATCACGCCGCCCGGCAGCAGACACAGCCCGCTGACGACGAGCGAGGCACCGAGCCCGTAACCCGTCGCCTTCGGCTCCTGCACCATCTGCGCGGTGACCAGGGAGTTCGCATAGAAGGCGAAGCCGATCAGCAGGGCGGCGACATTGGTGAGCAGGACGGCCGGGCGGGCCGAGACCCGCAGATCGACCATGGGTGTCGGGACGCGGAGCTCGTACGCACCCCAGACCAGCGCCACGACGACCGCGGCCACCAGCAGGCCGACCGTCCGCGCCGACGTCCAGCCCCAGTCGGCGCCCTGGGTGACCGCGAGCAGCAGACAGACCAGGGCCCCGGACAGCCCCAGCGCACCGACGGCGTCGAACCGACCGCGGGTGCGGAGCGGGGATTCCGGTACGCACCGCAGCACCAGCACGATGTCGATGACGCCGATCACTCCCGAGACCCAGAACATCGTGTGCCAGTCGAAGTTCTCGACGACGAGCGCCGCGACCGGCAGCCCGACCGCCGCGCCGATGCCGAGCGTGGAGCTCATCAGCGCCACGGCGGACAGCACCCGCTCGGGCGGGAGTTCGTCGCGCAGGATGCTGATGCCCAGCGGTACGACGGCGAGCGCCGCACCCTGCAGGGCACGGCCGGTGATCAGCACCCCGATGTGGGAGCTGACCGCGCACAGGACCGAGCCCACCACCAGCACCATGAGCGAGGCGACGAGCACCCGCCGCTTGCCGTACATGTCACCGACCCGGCCCAGGACGGGCGTGAAGACGGCGCCGGTGAGGAGGGTGACGGTGACCAGCCAGCTCGCGGCGGCGGGGGTCGCGCCGGTGAGGGCCGGGATGTGCGGGAGGAGCGGGACGACGATCGTCTGCATGACCGCGACCACGACACCGCAGAACGCGAGGACGCCTACGGCGAAACGGGGATGCGGGGCCTCATCCGTGGTGGCGGTCGGGGCAGGTATGTCCGCGGGCATGGCTCTCCGTACGGTGCTCGGCGGCAGGGGCTTCGCGCAGGGGTGCACGCTCGTTCACCCCCAAGGGTAAACGCCTGTACACCCCCTCGGCGACAGGAAGTCCGCACGCCGCGTTAGCCTCGAAGACCCGGGCTCCGGGTCCGGACAACTCAGACAAGAAGGCGAAGGTGGCTGCGATGGCGAAGGTTCCGGCAGCGGCGGTGGCGGCGAGCGGGCTGGTCGGCGGGTACGCCGTCGCACGGTGGACCAAGAAGCGGCCGCTGGGCGGGGTCGCCCTCGCCGCCGCGGGCAGCGTCGCCGCGTACGAGTGGAACCGGCAGGCCGGGCCGCGCGCGGCCGTCGGGCTGACCACCGCGTATGTCGCCGCGTTCGCCGGTTCGCACCCGCTGGCCAAGAAGGTCGGCGCCTGGCCCGCCGTCTTCGCCGTGGCGGGCGGCGTGGCCGCCGCGTCGTGGGCGGTCACCCGCAGGGCCGCCTGAAGCGCGTACGGATTGCCGGTGATCAGCCGGTGATCAGCTGCCGGACGCGGACGCGTTGAACGCGGGCGGGACCGTGTGCGTATTCAAGGGCACTCCCGGTCCAAGCCGGGTGCGTATCCGTACGACAGGACGGGTACGCACCCGCAACCCTCAAGGCTCCGACGAGCCGGAAACCCGGGTCCTACGCCCCCAGTGCCCGCGACACCGTATAGATCAGCAGCCCCGCCAGCGCACCCACCACCGTGCCGTTGATCCGGATGAACTGCAGGTCACGGCCGATGTGCGCCTCGATCTTCTTCGATGTCTGGTCCGCGTCCCAGCTCGCGACCGTGTCACTGATCAGTGACGTGATCTCCGCGCGGTACGTCGTGACGACATAGACCGCCGCGTCCTCCAGCCAGCCCTCCAGCTTGGCCTGCATCCGCCCGTCCGTCGCCAGCCGCGCGCCGAACGTCAGCAGTGAGGCCCGCGCGCGCAGCCGCAGCTCGCTCTGCTCGTCGTCCGCAGCCGCGATCATCATCGTGCGCACCGACGACCAGGCCGATGCGATGACCTCCTGGACCTCGCCGCGCCCCAGGATCTCCGACTTCAGCCGCTCCACCCGTGCCCGGGTGTCCGAGTCCGTCTGGAGGTCGGCCGCGAAGTCCGTCAGGAACGTGTCGATCGAACCGCGCGCCGGGTGCCCCGGCATGTCCCGCATCTCCGTGATGAAGCGCAGCAGTTCCTTGTAGACCCGCTCCCCCACCCGCTTGTCGACGAACCGCGGCGTCCAGCCCGGTGCCCCGCCCTGCACCGCGTCCATCACCGAATCGCCGTGCAGCACCAGCCAGTCGTGGGCGCGCACACAGATCAGGTCCACCATCCTGCGGTGGCCGCCGTCCGCGACGATCTTCTCCAGCATCTTGCCGAGGCCGGGACCGATCTCCGCCGCATCGGCCCGCCGGGTGATCGCCTCACCCACCACGGCCTGCACATCGGAGTCCCGCAGCACCGTCAGCGCACCGCGCAACGCGGTCGACAGCTCGGCGGTCACCCGGTCGGCGTGATCCGGCTCGGCCAGCCAGGCACCGAGCCGGCCACCGATACCCAGGGCGTGGATCCGGCTGCGCACGACATCGCCGGAGAGAAAATTCTCGCCGACGAAGGAACCCAGGGAGGCTCCCAGCTGGTCCTTCTTGGTGGGGATGATGGCGGTGTGCGGGATCGGCAGACCGAGCGGGCGCTTGAACAGCGCCGTGACGGCGAACCAGTCGGCCAGCGCACCCACCATCCCCGCCTCGGCGGCCGCGGCGACGAAGCCGGGCCAGCCGCCCACACCCGCGTTCTTCGCCCAGGTGGCGAGGATGTACACGAGCGCGACCAGCAGCAGGAGGCCCGTGGCCGTGGTCTTCATCCGGCGTACGCCGCGACGCTTCTCCTCGTCGGCCGCGGTGTACGCGAACGAGGCGAGGGGGGCCGGGTGGCCGCCGGGCGCGGGACGGGCCGCGCCCGCCACCTGCTTCCGGGCACGCTTCGGCCGCCCCGCACCCTGTGCCCCGGGTCCGGTCCCATCGATCCGTTCCATCCGCTCCACCCGTCCGCGTACGCCTCGCCCCCGGTGTCCCGTACGCATTGTCCTTACCTGACCTACTCCCGGGCCGCACGTCGAGTTCCCGACACCTTGCCCCATCATGGGATCAGTCCGATGAAGACCGACCGGCACATGGGGGCCCCGCGACGCCGCCCCCCCCCCCATGTGCCGGCCGGTCTGACCACGAGGAGACACACCGTCCATGCCCAGGCGCCAGGGGTACGCCCTGCACATCGCCCTCGTGGCGGGCACCGCCGCGCTCGCCGCCGGCGTGGCGTTCACCGGCTCCCTGCTCTTCTCCGGCTCCGGCACCCGGTCGCAGCAGATCGCCGCACCCGACCCGCGGTCCGTAGCCCGTGCGCCCGCCGCACCGGCCCACTCCACCGGCCTCTGGCTCGGCACCTGGGCGGCGGCCCCCACCACCGGGGTGATCGACACGTACAACGGCAGCGACCTGACCCGGCGCACCATCCGTAACGTCGTGCACACCAGCATCGGCGGCGACGCGGCCCGCATCACCCTCTCCAACCTCTTCGGCACGCACCCGCTGGTCGTGGACCACGCCACGGTGAACAGCCGCCCCGTGACCTTCCGGGGCGCCGCCGCCGTGACGGTCGCCGCGGGCGGACAGATCGTCAGTGACCCGGTCCTCGTCCCGGTCGCCGCCGACGCCGATCTCGTCGTCACCCTGCGTACCCCCACCGCCGAGGGCCCTGTCACCATCCACCCGGGCACCCACCAGACGTCGTACGTGGAGGACGGGCGGGGCACCTGGCGCACCACCGACTGGCGCTACCTCACCGCCGTCGACGTACACAACGAGAGCGCCGCCGGAACGATCGCGGTGATCGGGGACTCGCTCACCGCGGGCACCGGCTCCACCCTCGACGCGAACAGCCGCTGGCCCGACGTGCTCGCCGACCGGCTGCGCGGCAGGTACGGAGTGGTCAACGCCGGCATCGCGGGCAACCGCATCCTGCGCGACGGCCGCGGTGTACGGGCGAGCGCCCGCTTCGACCGCGACGTGCTGGACGTCGCCGGGGTGAAGACGGTCGTCATCGCGCTCGGCATCAACGATGTGCAGCAGTTCCCGCAGGAGACCGACCCGCAGCGCATCGCGGACGCGCTGCGGTCCATGACCCGGCGCGCCCACGCACACGGGCTGCGGGTCGTCGGGGCGACGCTGATGCCGTACGGGGGGTTCCGCACCTGGACACCCGCGCGGAACGCCGTGCGGGAGCAGGTCAACGAGCTGATCCGGGCTGGCGGGATCTTCGACTCGGTCATCGACTTCGACAAGGCGGCCCGCGACCCGTACCGCCCGGCCCGGCTGCGGCCCGCCTACGACTGCGGCGACCATCTCCACCTGAACGACACGGGCTACCGGCGGCTGGGCGCACTGGTCGGCCTGCCGGCCCTGCAACACGACCGGCCCGTCTCCGACCAGCTCTGGCGGCGGGGCCGGGGGCGGCGGAAGGCCACAGGACGTCTCGGGCTCAGTCCTCGAAGCGGTCCGATGACCCCCGGCCCTTCTCCAGCCGCCCCCGCTCGCGCCCGCGCTCCCGGTCCAGCTCCCGCGCCCGATCCGCGTCCCTCAGCCGCTGCTTCTGCGCCTTGCTCCGCTTGCGTTCCACGCCGACTCCACCCATCAGCGCGAACCCGGTGATCCGCACCCGCGGGGAATCCGGCGACGCAGCTCCCTCGTCCTTCGAGCGCTCGCCGAAGCCGCCCATGATGCCGAAGCCCCTGACCTCGGCGTTCAGCTCCGGCGGGACCGTCACGCGCATACCACCCATGATCGTGAAGCAGCGGATGACCACCTCGCGGTCCTCGAAGTCGGCCTCGCGCAGATCGATCTCGCCACCGCCCCACATCGTGAACGCGGTGAACTTCCGGCCCACCGTCCAGTTTCCCCGGCGGCCGAACCCTCCCCAGACCGCGAACGCGCCGCGCGACGTGGCGGGCTTGCCGATACGGTCCGCCCAGCGCACAGCCGAGCCGGTCGGTACCGGGGCCGCACCCACCGGGGCAACTGCCGTGCCCGGTGCCGGAAGGTCACGGACGAGCGGTTCCAACTCCCCGTGCGTACGCGCCTTGTAGGTCGCTTCGAGCCGGTGCTCGAACTCCTCCATCTCCAGCCGGCCCTCGGCCACCGCCTCGCGCAAGGTCTCGGCGATACGCTCGCGCTCGGCATCGGAAGCACGCATTTCGGGAAGGTCACTTGTCATACCGCGTAGCCTATTGAAAGCGTACGCTCCCGTCACCGATCTACATGCCGCCGGCCGACGCGTACATCTTCGCGATCACGGCCTCGATGTCGGGCTCCCGCACCGACAGGTCGACCAGCGGGTAGTCCGCCGCGATCCGGGCGACCAGCGGCGCGGCCGACTCCGAGGCCGGGAAGGCCAGCCACTGGCGCGGCCCCTCCACCTTCACCGTACGGACCGAAGGCGCAGACTCCAACCGGATAGGCGGGAGTTGACGCTCCAGGTCGACCACCAGCATCCGCTCGCTCTCGCCCACCTCATGCAGTCCGACGAGCGCCCCGTCGTACATCAGACGGCCGTGGTCGATCACCATCACACGCTTGCAGAGCTGCTCGATGTCCGTCAGATCGTGCGTGGTGAGCAGCACGGTCGTGCCACGTTCGGCATTGAGGTCCCGCAGGAATCCACGGACCTTGGCCTTGGAGACGACGTCCAGACCGATCGTCGGCTCGTCCAGGTACAGCACCTCGGGATCGTGCAGCAGCGCCGCCGCGATGTCGCCACGCATCCGCTGCCCGAGCGACAGCTGCCGAACGGGCACCTCCAACAGCTCGCCCAGGTCGAGGAGTTCGATGCAACGGTCCAGATTCTCGCGGTAGCGGGCGTCGGGAATCCGGTACATCCGATGCATCAGCCGGTACGAGTCACGCAGCGGCAGGTCCCACCAGAGCGTGGTGCGCTGGCCGAACACCACACCGATGCGGTGCGCCAGCCTCGTACGCTCCCTGGACGGGTCGATGCCCGCCACCCGCAGCCGGCCGCCGCTCGGGGTGAGGATGCCGGTCAGCATCTTGATCGTGGTCGACTTCCCGGCACCGTTCGGGCCGATGTAGCCGACCATCTCGCCGCGCGCGACGCGGAAGCTGATGGAGTCGACCGCTCGCACCTGGCGGCGTTCACTGCGCATGAAGCCGGTCTTGCGGCGCACGTCGAAGACCTTTTCGACGTTGTCGAGCTCGATGAAGCCGGTGTCGGCGCCCTTGCCGATGTCCGTGCCGGTGCCGGTGCCGGTTTCTGTGTTCATGTCCGATGCCCTCGCCCTTGCCCTCGCCCTGCCCGATGTTTTCGTCAACTGCCCGTGCTGCGGTACGCGCGCAGGCCCGAGCGCCAGGCCAGGCCCGCGAGCAGCCAGCACAGGCCCGCCACCACCGGAGGCAGGAACGCCACCCAGTCCGGCAGGCCCAGCGGATAGTCCCGGCCCAGCACATACAGCGCGGGCAGCCAGTTCACGAAGGCCAGCGGCACCACGAACGTGACCCCGCGCACCAGGTCCTTCGAGAAGATCGACGGCGGGTACTGGAGCAGCGTGTTTCCGCCGTACGTGAAGGAGTTCTGCACCTCGGAGGCATCCTGCGCCACGAACTGGAACGCCGCCCCGGCCACGAACACCGCCGCGAAGATCGCCGCCCCGCTCAGCAGCATCAGCGGAATCATCGCCACCTTCAGCGGTGTCCACCCGATGTCCAGCGTCACCAGCGCGTACCCCAGGACCAGCACCCCCTGGGTGATCCGCCCCATCCTGCGCAGCGCGAACCG
The DNA here is from genome assembly GCF_044741025.1 of Streptomyces sp. NPDC088246. NCBI lineage: Bacteria > Bacillati > Actinomycetota > Actinomycetes > Kitasatosporales > Streptomycetaceae > Streptomyces > Streptomyces sp. NPDC088246. The sequence goes on along the minus strand of NZ_JBIURV010000001.1, from coordinate 115,698 downwards.
GTCCGCCGCGACCTGGGCGAGCACCGGCACCGGCCGTACCAGCAGCGTGTCCAGCGTGCCGTCGCGCACCCGCCGCCCCAGCCGGTCCATCGAGCCCATCACCAGGTCGGCGAGACCGAACGCGGTGCCCGAGGCCCCGTACAGCAGCGCGATCTCCGCCAGCGTGTAACCGCCCAGCGCATCCACGTGCTGGAACATCAGCAGGATCGCGACGAAGTCGAAGGCCGTCACCGCGAAGTTCCCGAACGCCGTCATCGCGAACGAGGCGCGGTACGCCATCGTCGAGCGCAGCCACATCATCGCGATCAGCCCGTACGCACGGACCCCCTCGACGAGCCTGGACCGCTCGACGAACACCACCTCGGGCGTGCCCGCCGCCTCGGCCACCTCCACCGCACCGGCCGTCTCAGCCACCCTGAACCACCACCCTCCTCGTCGCCACCGACTGCACCAACCGCCCCACCAGCAGCAGCGTCAGCGCCCAGCCGCCCTGGAAGGCGTACGCCTCCACCAGCCCCCACCCCGTGCTCTTGCCGAGCAGCACATCGGCCGGCACCTGGAGCAGCGACGACCACGGCAGCACCCGCGCCACGTCGCCCAGCACTCCGGGAAACAGCGTCAGCGGCAGCAGCATCCCGGAGAAGAACATCCCGGCCAGGGACGTCATCTGCGACACCCCCGCCCCGTCCAGCAGCCAGAACGCGGAGAGCGCCACCAGATAGCGGATCGCGAAACTGACCACGACACCGAGCGCCACCGAGACGAGGAAGGCCAGCCAGACCCCCGGCGAGGCGGGCAGCGCCAGATCGAAGGCGAGCGAGCCCAGCAGCATCGGCACGATGCCGCGGCCCAGCAGATGGAACGCCGCCCGACCCAAGTCGCCTGCCAGCCACCACAGTTGGAGGTCCACCGGACGGTAGAGATCCACTGCTACATCGCCCGTACGGATCCGCTCGATCAGCTCGTCCTCGAAACCGCCGCCCATCATGGCGCAGGTCATCAGCAGCGCCTGCCCCAGCCACACATAGGTGAGCGCCTGGGGCATGTCGTAACCGCCGAGCTGCGGACGCTCGTCCCACAGCGCCACATAGGTGTACGCCATGATGAAACCGAAGACGGTGTTGGTGAACACTCCCGCCGCCGTCGCGGTCCGGTAAGTGGCATAGCGCCGGAACCCACCCGCCGCCACCACCGCGTACAGCCGCACCGCATCCACCCCCATCGCCCGGGCGCCCAACGGCGTTGGACACCAAAGCGCACGACCTTAGTCCAACGAAGACGGCCGCCGCGACCGCTTTTCAGGGGTCGATCCGCGGCTTATTCCATAGAAAAGGGCACTATGGGGGAACTGACCGCGGCCGAGGAGTCTGCACGGACATGAGCGACGAGCCACAGCAGCCGAACGGGGAACACGAGCCCCGGGGCCGGTACCCCAGGGACCCGTCCGCCCACGGCAGCAACAGCGGCAACAGCGGCAACAGCGCAGATCGGGGCGGCAAAGCCGGCCGGGCGAAGAAGCACAGGCGTCCCAAAAAGCGCACCGGCTGGCGCCGCGCCGTCCCCACCTGGCGGATGGCCCTCGGCGCACTCATCGTCCTCGCCCTGCTCCTGGTCGGCGGCTTCATCGCCGGATACCAGCTCGTCGACATCCCGCCCGCCAACGCCAGCGCCACCGCGCAGTCCAACGTCTACCTCTACAAGGACGGCAGCGTCATCGCCCGCTCCGGCGAGGTCAACCGGGAGAACGTCAAGCTCGCCCAGGTCCCGCTCAACGTCCAGCACGCCGTCCTCGCCGCCGAGGACCGCGACTTCCACTCCGAACGGGCCGTCGACCTCACAGCCATGGTCCGCGCCGCCTGGAACACCCTCGCCGGCAAGGGCAGACAGGGCGGCTCGACCATCACCCAGCAGTACGTCAAGAACTACTACCTCGGCCAGGAACAGACCATCATCCGCAAGATCAAGGAGTTCTTCATCGCGGTCAAACTCAACCGCGAGGAGCCCAAGAACCAGATCTTCGAGGGCTACCTCAACACCAGCTACTTCGGCCGCAACGCCTACGGCATCCAGGCCGCCGCACAGGCCTACTACGGCAAGGACATCGGCGACATCACCACCGCCGAGGGCGCCTACCTCGCCTCCCTCCTCAACGCCCCCAGCGCCTACGACGTCGTCGTCCACCCCCAGAACAAGGCCGCGGTCTTCGCGCGCTGGAACTACGTACTCGACGGCATGGTCAAGGAGAAGTGGCTCACCGCCGGCGAACGCGCCGCCATGGAATTCCCCGTACCCGGCAAGGCCAAGCCGTCCACCGGGCTCTCCGGACAGCGCGGCTACATCGTCCAGGCCGTCGAGGACTACCTCACCGGCAACGAGGTCATCGACGAGAACACCCTGGCCACCGGCGGCTACCGGATCACCACCACACTGGAGAAGAAGAAACAGAACGCACTCGTCAAAGCCGTCGACGACAACGTCATGTCCCGGACGAGCGCGGAGCGCGAAGCCGACCGCAACGTCCGCGTCGGCGGCGCCTCCATCGACACCGGCACCGGCCGGGTCGTCGCCATGTACGGCGGCGTCGACTACACCAAGCAGTACGTGAACAACGCGACCCGCCGCGACTACCAGGTCGGCTCCACCTTCAAGCCGTTCGTCTTCACCTCCGCCGTCGCGGGCGGCTCCACCACCCAGGACGGCCGGCTCATCACCCCCAACACCGTGTACGACGGCACCAACAAACGCATGGTCCAGGGCCCGAACGGACCCACCGGATACGCCCCCTCCAACGAGGACGACATCGGCTACGGGCCCATCACCGTCCGCATCGCCACCGACAAGTCCGTCAACGCCGTCTACGCCCAGATGGCCGAGGACGTCGGCCCCGACAAGGTCAAACAGACCGCCATCGGCCTCGGCATCCCCAAGAACACCCCCGATCTCACCCCCTACCCGTCCATCGCGCTCGGCGTCGCCACCGCCAGCGTCCTCGACATGACCGAGGCGTACGCCACCCTCGCGGGCCACGGCAGGCACCGCGCGTACACACTCGTCGACAAGGTCAGCAAGGGCGGCGAGGACCTGGAACTCCCCGGCAGGAGCACCGAACAGGCCGTCAGCCGCGAAGCCGCCGACACCACCACCGCCGTCCTCCGGAGCGTCGTCGAAAGCGGCTCCGGCATCGCCGCCCAGGGCGCCGGCCGCCCCGCCGCGGGCAAGACCGGCACCGCCGAAGAGGACAAAGCGGCCTGGTTCGCCGGCTACACCCCCGACCTCACCACCGTCATCGCCGTCATGGGCCAGGACCCCGACACCGGCGCACAGAAACCGCTCTACGGAGCACTCGGACTGGCCCGCATCAACGGCGGCGGCACGCCCGCCCAGACCTGGGCCCAGTACACCGAGGCCGCGCTGCGCGGCACCACGGTCGAGAACTTCGACCTCAGCCTCGAAAGCGGCGCCGAAGAAACCGTCGAGCCCACCGAGGAGAACTCCAGCCCCGGCACCACCGGAACGCCGCCCGAACCCCCCTCCAGCACCCCGCCCAGCAGCCCGTCGACCCCCTGGATCAGCGAACCCGCCACCGGCGGCGGAACGGAAATCGGCGGCGCCGAGAACGGCGGCGGGGACAACGGCGACCGGGACCGCTACGACTTCCTCCCGGGCGCCCGCGGCACCCCGGCACCCCCGGCCACCCCCGCACCCCCGGCCACCCCGGCGCCGCAGGGCACCCCGGCACCGCGTCAGTGACCCGAGGTCGCCTTCAGCCCCACCACGGCCACCAACAGCAGAGAAACGAAGAAGATCCGGGCGGCGGTCACCGGCTCACCCAGTACCACCATGCCGAGAACCGCCGCACCGGCCGCACCGATACCGACCCACACGCCGTACGCCGTACCGATCGGCAGCGTCTTCGCCGCATGGGACAGCAACACCATGCTCATCACGATCCCGAGGCCCGTGAACACACTCGGCCACAGCCGGGTGAACCCCTCGGTGTACTTCATCCCTATCGACCAGCCCACTTCGAGCAGACCGGCGACAACCAGCAGAACCCACGCCATGACGGAACCTCCGACGAGACAGAAAACGCGAACAACACGGGGTGCGTCGTCTTTGCATAGCCCGGTACGGCGCGTCTCGTCGGGGTCACACCACCGTAGCAAAGAACATGCAAAGGGCCTGGTGACATCGGTCACCAGGCCCCTCTCACAACCGCTGCCGCCTACAGATACAGCCCGGTCGAATCCACCGACCCCTCGAACCGGTCCGCCGCCACCGCATGCAGATCCCGCTCGCGCATCAGTACGTACGCCACACCGCGCACCTCGACCTCCGCACGGTCCTCGGGGTCGTACAGCACCCGGTCGCCCGGCTCCACCGTCCGCACGTTCTGACCCACCGCGACCACCACGGCCCAGGCCAGCCGGCGGCCGACCGCAGCCGTCGCCGGAATCAGAATGCCGCCACCCGAGCGCCGCTCGCCCTCCGGCGTATCGGACCGGACCAGCACACGGTCATGGAGCATGCGGATGGGCAGCTTGTCGTCGGTGTTCTCGCTCACGCCCCGCAACCTACCTGTCCGCCGCAGCTCCGCACGCCTCCGGGGTACACGACCGCGGCATCAGTTCTTCCGCCGCCGCTTCGACGCCGCGAGCAGACCCACGACACCCACCGCGAGCAACGCCGCCGGAATCACCCGCTCCAGACGCGGGGCACCGTCCTCGGACACAAACTGCGCCTTCACGTCCGACACCGTCCGGTTCACCGCGACATAGGCCCGCCCGGCCGTCCGGTCCACGGCCTCGGCGGCCTTGGCCTTCGCATCACCCATGATCGTCTTCGGGTGCACCCGCACCCCGATCTCATCGAGCACCACCGCAAGCTGCTCACGCCTGCTGATGATGTCCGCCTCGATCTGCGCAGGGGTCCTGGCATCCGACACTGCGCCGCCTCCGTGGTCCTCGTCCGGTAAACCTTCATCGACAGTCTGTCAGCTCGACCGCCCACGTACCCGGCGGCACCCCTATTACGCTCGGTCCCGTACACCCCACGTGCCACCTGAGGAGAACCATGAGCGAGCGACTCCAGCCCGGCGACACCGCCCCCGCCTTCACCCTCCCCGACGCCGACGGCAACGAGATCTCGCTCGCCGAACACAAGGGCCGCAAGGTCATCGTCTACTTCTACCCGGCCGCCCTCACCCCCGGCTGCACCAAGCAGGCCTGCGACTTCACCGACAACCTGGACCTGCTCGCCGGCGCCGGATACGACGTCATCGGCGTCTCCCCCGACAAGCCCGAGAAGCTCGCCAAGTTCCGCGAGAAGGAAAACCTCAAGGTCACCCTGGTCGGCGACCCCACCAAGGAGACCCTTGAGGCATACGGCGCCTTCGGCGAGAAGAAGCTCTATGGCAAAACGGTGACGGGCGTCATCCGCTCCACGATCGTCGTGGACGAAGAGGGCAAGGTCGAACGAGCCCTCTACAACGTCAAGGCCACCGGCCACGTAGCCAAGATCATCAAGGACCTCGGCATCTGACCCGAGCCCGTCGAGGACCGCCTCGGACGGCCGAGAAGATGTGAGGGACATCCCATTCGGCCATCGATTCGGTCTGCAGCCGCCATGACCGCGCAGAAGCCCTTCCTGGACCACCCACCCGAGGAAAGGACCCGGCCATGGCGGCCCCCGGCCCCCATCAGGCGGCCGATCCGGAAGCGGTCGTGATCGCCGTGGCCTGCATGAAGGAGACCGCCCCGAAGCCCCTGGCCGGCTCTCCGCCCTCGGTGGAGACACATGAGGAGGCGGCAGAACTGGCCGCGGCCCGGACGCCGGAACCGAGGTTCTGACCCCGTACCTGCCGGCCCGCAGGCACACCCCGGTAACATGTCTGACGGCTGGCGGCGGTGGTGCAATGGCGACACAGCAGACTTAGGATCTGTGGCCCGTGAAACGGCTTGAGGGTTCGAATCCCTTCCGCCGCACAGTAAACGGCCTGCGAATCAAGGAACTTGGTTCGCAGGCCGTTCTCGTACCCGTTACGCCTGGCTCAACAGCTCCCGCACCACCGGCACCAGCGCCCGGAACGCCTCGCCGCGGTGGCTGATCGCGTTCTTCTCCGCCGGGGTCAGTTCCGCGCAGGTGCGGGTTTCGCCGTCCGGCTGGAGGATCGGGTCGTAGCCGAAGCCGTTCGTGCCGGACGGGGTGTGGCGCAGGGTGCCCAGGAGGCGTCCCTCGACCACGCGTTCCGTGCCGTCGGGGAGGGCCAGGGCCGCCGCGCAGGCGAAATGGGCGCCGCGGTGCGGGTTGTCGATGTCGGAGAGCTGGGCCAGGAGCAGGTCCAGGTTGGCCCGGTCGTCGCCGTGGGTGCCGGCCCAGCGGGCGGAGAAGATGCCGGGGGCGCCACCGAGTACGTCCACGCAGAGGCCGGAGTCGTCGGCGATGGCGGGGTGGCCGGTGGCCTTCGCGAGGGCGTGGGCCTTGAGGAGGGCGTTCTCGGCGAAGGTGACGCCGGTTTCCTTGACGTCGGGAATATGGGGGTACGCGTCCGCGCCGACGAGTTCGTGGTCGAGGCCTGCGTCGGCGAGGATCGCGTGGAGTTCGGTGATCTTCCCGGCGTTGCGGGTGGCGAGGATGAGGCGGGTCATGTCACCCAGTATCGGGTGTGGTCAGGGCGTGCAGACCTTGCCGATCTCTTTGGCGGCGTCGGTGACCGGGGTGATGTCGGGGGTGGCGTCGCCCTTGTCGATGGAGTCGCGGACATTGCCGACGCCGGACCGCAGGTTGTCGACGGCCTTGCCGAGGTCGGCGTTGTCGGTCTTGTCGCCGAGGTTGCCGAGTTCCTTGTCGATGTCGTCGAGGGCTTCGGATGCCTGGGTGGGGTCGTTCGAGGCGTTGGAGACGGCCTGTTGGAGGTTGTCGACGCTGGTGGCGATGGCGTCGGCGGTGCGGACGCAGTCGAGCGCCTTGTCGACGGCCCCGCAGCCGGCTGTCGCGGTGAGGGTGAGGGCGGTCAGGGTCAGCGCGACGGTGATGCGGCGGTGGCGGATGGCCTCGGCCATGGTGCGGTTCCTCCCCAGGTGCGGATACGCGGACGGGCGCACGGTTCGACCCGTGCGCCCGTGTTCGTAACGACGCGTTGTGGTGCGTATTTGGTTGCTTCTTTACTCGCTCAGCGTGCGGGCCAGGGCCTCGTTCTGGAAAGCGGTGAGGTCTGCGCAGCCGGCGGTGGCGAGGTCGAGGAGGGCGCCCAGTTCCTTGCGGTCGAAGGGGGTGGCCTCGGCGGTGCCCTGAACCTCGACGAAGCGGCCGTCGCCGGTGCAGACGACGTTCATGTCGGTCTCGGCGCGCACGTCCTCCTCGTAGCAGAGGTCGAGGAGGGGGGTGCCGTCGACGATGCCGACGCTGATCGCCGAGACGGTGTCGGTCAGCGGCTTGCGGCCGTGCTTGACGAGCTTCTTGCGCTGGGCCCAGGTGACGGCGTCGGCGAGGGCGACGTAGGCGCCGGTGATGGCGGCGGTGCGGGTGCCGCCGTCGGCCTGGAGGACGTCGCAGTCGAGAACGATGGTGTTCTCGCCGAGGGCCTTGTAGTCGACGACGGCGCGCAGGGAGCGGCCGATGAGGCGGCTGATCTCGTGGGTGCGGCCGCCGATCTTGCCGCGTACGGATTCGCGGTCGCCGCGGGTGTTGGTGGAGCGGGGCAGCATGGAGTATTCGGCGGTGACCCAGCCTTCGCCGCTGCCCTTGCGCCAGCGCGGGACGCCTTCGGTGACGGAGGCGGTGCAGAAGACCTTGGTGTCGCCGAAGGAGATGAGTACGGAGCCTTCGGCGTGCTTGCTCCATCCGCGTTCGATGGTGACGGGGCGGAGCTGTTCGGGGGTGCGGCCGTCGATACGAGACATGGTGTCGACTTTATCGGGTGCGGGGGTGGCGGCCGTTCGGGTGCACCGCAGGCCCCGTCCGGGTGGGCAGGGCCTGCGTGGTGCTGAGTGCTTCGGCTCAGCGGGGGGCTGGGCGGCTGGTCACATCATGTCTTCGATGTCGGCGGCGATGGGGTCGGCGTCGGTGCCGATGACGACCTGGATCGCGGTGCCCATCTTGACGACACCGTGGGCTCCGGCGGCCTTGAGCGCGGCTTCGTCGACCTTGCTGGGGTCGTGGACCTCGGTGCGCAGGCGCGTGATGCAGCCTTCGATCTCGTCGATGTTCTCGATACCGCCGAGCCCGGCGACGATCTTCTCAGCCTTGCTGGCCATGGCCTTCTCCCTGGTTGTTCACATGCGTGCGACGGCCCACCATGGGTCCGTTTCGTCACCGTAACGCACGTTTGGCCCAGCTTCGCGAGCGGGTGACTGGACCGTCCCGAAGGATGACGATCACCGGTGCTGTGCCTTCCAGGCGGGTTACGCACCGTACCTCAACTGGTCTACACCAGTGTGCAACGACCGCCGAACGCGTCTTGTTCCGGGAGGATGCCGATGAGCTCGAGCAGCGCCGCCGTTCCACAGAAGACGTGGTGGAGCGGCCTCTTCCAGGGTCTCCAGAAGATGGGCCGCAGCCTCCAGCTCCCGATCGCCGTCCTGCCGGCGGCAGGCATTCTCAACCGGCTGGGCCAGCCGGACGTATTCGGCGACAAGGGCCTGCGTTGGGGCAATGTCGCCAAGGTGTTCGCGGCCGCGGGTGGCGCGCTGCTCGACTCGGGGCTCGGCCTTCCGCTGCTGTTCTGCGTCGGTGTCGCCATCGGTATGGCGAAGAAGTCGGACGGTTCGACCGCGCTCGCCGCGGTGACCGGCTTCCTCGTCTATTACGCGGTGCTGCACGCCTTCCCGGTGGACTGCGCGCCCGGTTCCACGTTCACTTCGGGCGGCACCTGGTTCGGTACCTGCGTCACCGGCAACGCCAAGGTCACGGCCGCGGAGTACCAGAACCCCGGGGTGTTCGGCGGCATCGTGATGGGTCTGCTGTCCGCCTGGTTCTGGCAGCGGTACCACCGGGTCAAGCTGGTGGACTGGCTGGGCTTCTTCAACGGCCGCCGGCTCGTCCCGATCATCATGGCGTTCGTCGGCCTTCTCGTCGCGGCGTTGTGCGCATGGCTCTGGCAGCCGATCGGCGACGGCCTGACCAGCTTCTCCAAGTGGCTGGTGGACCTGGACTGGGCGGGCTCCGGAATCTTCGGCATCGCCAACCGGGCCCTGCTGGTCATCGGCCTCCACCAGTTCCTGAACACTTTCGTCTGGTTCCAGTTCGGCGACTTCACCAAGCCGGACGGGACGGTCGTACACGGTGACATCAACCGGTTCCTGCAGGGCGACCCGACGGCCGGTCAGTTCACCTCGGGTTTCTTCCCGATCATGATGTTCGCCCTCCCGGCGGCGGCGCTGGCGATCTACCACTGCGCCAAGCCGAATCGCCGGAAGGCGGTCGGCGGCATGATGCTCTCGGTCGGCCTGACGTCGTTCGTGACGGGAATCACCGAACCGATCGAGTACTCGTTCCTCTTCGTGGCACCGCTGCTGTACGCGATCCACGCGGTGCTCACGGGTGTCTCGATGGCCGTGACATGGGCGCTCGGAGTCAAGGACGGCTTCAGTTTCTCCGCCGGGCTGATCGACTACGTCATCAACTGGCACCTGGCGACCAAACCGTGGCTGATCATTCCGCTCGGTCTGGCCTTCGCCGCCGTGTATTACGTGATCTTCCGGTTCGCGATCACCAAATTCAATCTCCAGACTCCGGGCCGGGAGCCCGACGAGCTGGAGGAGGAGATCGAGAGGAACCTCACGAAGTAGCACTTCAGACGGGCTTTCGGCCCGGCCGGAGCAGGCCCTTGAACCCTTGTGGTCCGGGGGCCTTCGCCATGTGACCGAGCGTGGGTGATAGCTCATGCGAAGTAGTCGGGAATTGCAGGTTCCTTATCCAACCCACACCGTGCTACAACTGGTCTACACCACTGAGTGGTCCAGACCGCGTGCGTTCTGCCGCGTTTCTCGAGTCGCCGCCTCCCCCCGTCAATGACCTGGGCGGCGCCTTGTCCAATGGAGGAAGTTGATGTCCACGGCAGACACCGCACCCGCGGTCACCAAGAAGAAGGGCGCCGGCGTGATGGCGGTCATGCAGCGCATCGGCCGCAGCCTCATGCTGCCGGTCGCGGTGCTGCCCGCGGCCGCGCTGCTGGTCCGGCTCGGTCACGACGACATGCTCGGCAGAAAGTCGTTCCCGGACTTCGTCACCAAGATCGCGAGCTTCATGGACGCGGGTGGCAACGCGATCTTCGCCAACTTGGCGCTGCTGTTCGCCGTCGGCATCGCGATCGGCTTCGCCAAGAAGTCGGACGGATCGACCGCCCTCGCAGCCGTCACCGGCTACCTCGTCTTCCAGAAGGTGCTCGCCACCTTCACGGACAGCAATCTTCCGAAGATCGCGACGGTGGTCGACGGCAAGATAGTCATGACGGACGCCCCCGTGGACGCAGGGGTCCTCGGCGGTGTGGTGATGGGCATCGTCGTCGCGCTGCTCTACCAGAAGTTCTACCGGACGAAGCTGCCGGCCTGGGCGGGCTTCTTCGGCGGCCGCCGCCTCGTTCCGATCCTCTCCGCCTTCGCGGGTCTGCTCATCGGCATCGTCTTCGGTTACATCTGGCCGGTGCTCGGCACCGTGCTGCACAACTTCGGTGAGTGGCTGGTCGGTTCCGGCGCGGTCGGAGCGGGCATCTTCGGTGTGGCCAACCGTGCGCTGATCCCGGTCGGCATGCACCACCTGCTGAACTCGTTCCCGTGGTTCCAGGCCGGTGACTACCACGGCAAGAGCGGCGACATCAACCGCTTCCTGGCCGGTGACCCGACGGCCGGACAGTTCATGACCGGCTTCTTCCCGATCATGATGTTCGCTCTCCCGGCGGCCTGCCTCGCGATCGTCCACTGTGCCCGTCCGGAGCGCCGCAAGGTCGTCGGCGGCATGATGTTCTCCCTCGCGCTCACCGCCTTCGTGACCGGCGTGACCGAGCCGATCGAGTTCACCTTCATGTTCATCGCACCGGCGCTGTACGCGATCCACGCGGTGCTCACCGGTGTCTCGATGGCCCTTACCTGGGGCCTCGGCATGAAGGACGGCTTCGGCTTCTCCGCAGGTGCGGTCGACTTCTTCCTGAACCTCGGCATCGCGAGCAAGCCATGGCTGCTGGTCCTGGTCGGCCTCTGCTTCGCGGTGGTCTACTACGTGGTCTTCCGCTTCGCGATCACCAAGTTCAACCTGCCCACTCCGGGCCGCGAGTCCGACGAGGAGCTTGCCGAGCTCCTCAAGGCCGAGGCGAAGTAGGCCTCACCGCGGGCCTCACCCCGGCGCACGACGAAGCCCTCACCTTCCCCCGCGGGAGGTGAGGGCTTCGTCGTGCGCCGGATGTGCGGGACGGCTAGATCTCGTAGACCGCGCCCGGTGCCGCCACCTCCACCGGCCCGCCGTAGAGCAGGCGGGCATCGGCCAGGTTGCGGTCGGCGTCGGTCCACGGCGGGATGTGGGTGAGGACGAGACGTCCCACTCCGGCGCGGGCGGCGATGTCGCCCGCCTCGCGGCCGTTGAGGTGGAGGTCCGGGATGTCCTCCTTGCCATGGACGAACGATGCTTCGCAGAGGAACAGGTCGGCACCCTCGGCGAGTTCGTCCAGGGCCTCGCAGGCACCCGTATCGCCGGAGTACGTGAGCGAGCGGCCGCCGTGCTCGATCCGGATGGCGTAGGAGTCGACGGGGTGGCAGACCTTCTCCGTACGGACCGAGAAGGGGCCGATCTCGAACGAGCCCGGCTTCAGCGTGTGGAAGTCGAAGACCTCGCTCATCGCCCGCTCGGACGGGGTGTCGGCGTGGGCGGTGGTCAGCCGCTGCTCGGTGCCGTCGGGACCGTAGACCGGGATCGGGGCGGGACGGCCGCCGTCGTGCCGGTAGTAGCGGACGACGAAGTACGCGCACATGTCGATGCAGTGATCGACATGGAGGTGGCTGAGGAAGATGGCGTCGAGGTCGTAGAGACCGACATGGCGCTGCAGCTCGCCGAGGGCGCCGTTGCCCATGTCGAGGAGCAGCCTGAAGCCGTCGGCCTCTACGAGGTAGCTCGAACATGCTGATCCCGCGGACGGGAACGAGCCGGAGCAGCCGACGACGGTGAGCTTCATGGAGCGTGAACCTCCGAGACGTGGGAACGGGGAGGGTTCGTGCGGTCTGTTGAGCGGTTTGTCGAGCGTAAAGCGCGAAACAGCCGGTCGCTCCTTCACGGCCGTCCGTTGTGGGGGAACTCACCTGCTCTGTCACCGGTTCGATGGAAGAGGAGGGGACGCCGGTACGGTCGGGACATGGACATGTCCTGGTGGTGGATCGCGCTTGCCGTTGTCGTCCTGCTCGCGCTCGTAGTGGCGGTCGCCGATGGGCGGGGGCGGGGCGGGCAACGGCCGCGGGGCCGCTCCGGCAGGTCGGTGGGTACGCGCTCCGGTTGGCGTCCGGGCGGGCGGACGCGTCCGCCGGCGGGGCCGGGGCGTGGGCCGGGGCCGGAGCGCAGGCTGCGGCCGGGTGAGATCTGGTGGGCCGAGGTGCCGTACGAGGACGGGCCCGGGGCGAAGGACCGGCCGTGCCTGGTGCTGTCGGTACGGGGTGACTCGGCGCTCGTTGCGAAGATCACCAGCAAGTGTCACGAGGAACGGCCCGGAGTGATCGCGCTGCCCGCAGGGACGGTGGGGGATGCGCGGGGGCGGGAGAGCTTCCTGGAGACGGATGAGTTGCGGGAGGTCGCCGTGCGGGGGTTCCGGCGGCGGGTGGGGGTGGTGGATCCGGAGGTGTGGGAGCGGGTGCGGGGGCTTGGGTGAGATGGGGGCCTCGCTGCGGGTGCGCGTGGCCTCGGGGCTCCTGCGGCGGGCCTGCCCCTACCCGCCCCGGGCCCCGCTCCTCGATCGCCGGACGGGCTGAATGTTCAGCTCGTCCGGCGATTCGGGACGGGCTACGCCCAGAGCTGGCCGTGCAGCGTTTCGATGGCCGCTTCTGTTGTCGGGGCCGTATAGACGCCCGTCGACAGGTACTTCCAGCCGCCGTCCGCGACGACGAAGACGATGTCGGCCGACTCCCCTGCCTTGACGGCCTTGTTTCCCACGCCGATCGCGGCGTGAAGCGCGGCGCCGGTGGAGACGCCCGCGAAGATGCCCTCCTGCTGGAGGAGTTCGCGGGTGCGGGTGACGGCGTCCGCGGAGCCGACGGAGAAGCGGGTGGTGAGGACGGAGGCGTCGTAGAGCTCGGGGACGAAGCCCTCGTCGAGGTTGCGGAGCCCGTAGACCAGGTCGTCGTAGCGCGGCTCAGCGGCGACGATCTTGATGTCGGGCTTGTGCTCGCGCAGGTAGCGGCCGACGCCCATGAGCGTGCCGGTGGTGCCGAGGCCCGCCACGAAGTGGGTGATGGACGGGAGGTCGGTGAGGATCTCCGGGCCGGTGGTGGCGTAGTGGGCGCCCGCGTTGTCCGGGTTGCCGTACTGGTAGAGCATGACCCAGTCGGGGTGCTCGGCGGCCAGCTCCTTGGCGACGCGCACGGCCGTGTTGGAGCCGCCCGCCGCCGGGGAGGAGATGATCTCTGCGCCCCACATGGCGAGCAGATCGCGCCGTTCCTGGGAGGTGTTCTCCGGCATGACGCACACGATGCGGTAGCCCTTGAGCTTGGCCGCCATGGCGAGCGAGATGCCGGTGTTGCCGCTGGTGGGTTCCAGGATGGTGCAGCCGGGGGTCAGCCGACCGTTCTTCTCGGCCTGTTCGACCATGTGGAGCGCGGGGCGGTCCTTGATCGAGCCGGTGGGGTTGCGGTCCTCCAGCTTGGCCCAGATGCGGACGTCGTCCGACGGTGACAGCCGCGGCAGGCGGACGAGCGGGGTGTTGCCCACCGCGGCGAGCGGGCTGTCGTACCGCATCAGTTCATGCCGCCGGCGACGGCCGGGAGGATGGTGACGCTGTCGCCGTCGCTGAGCTTGGTGGAGATGCCGTCGAGGAAGCGGACGTCCTCGTCGTTGAGGTAGACGTTCACGAAGCGGCGGAGTTCGTTGCCGTCGACGATGCGCTCACGGATGCCGTTGTGGCGGCTGTCCAGGTCCGTGAAGAGGTCGGCGAGGGTCTCCCCGTTGCCCTCGACCGCCTTGGCGCCGTCGGTGTAGGTGCGGAGGATGGTCGGGATGCGGACCTCGATGGCCATGGCGTGGGCTCCTGTCGAAAGCGGAGAGATGGCGTGGGGCGCGCGGCTCTGCCCCCGCGCAGGGGTTGGTGCATGACGAATGGGTGCTCGGGCCGCGAGCCCGGCTCAGGCCTCGCGGCCGGCGGGCAGGCGGCTCGTACAGATCGCACTGGAGAGCCTGCACAGGTCGACGTGCAGCCGCGCAACGAGCAGCATGCCCGGCGTCTTTTCGCTCACGTCATGGGGAACCATGCGGTCATCGTATCGATTCCCGGTCCGTGATCCGGAATGTGATCTCACCTGATGGATGGTCGGTGTTCGACAGGTGGACGGGACCGTGGTGGGCCCGGTCCCGTCCGGCCGGCGGAGTGCCGGGGTCGGGCGGTGCGAGGAGGTCAGGCGGCTTCGTACGCCTCGACGGCCTCGACGTCCTCCTCGGTGATCTCGCCGTCCACGATCCGGTAGGAGCGGAACTGGAAGGGGCCCGCGTCGTCGGTGTCCGCGGTGGAGACGAGCACGTAGTGGGCGCCGGGTTCGTTGGCGTACGTGACATCGGTGCGGGACGGGTAGGCCTCGGTCGCGGTGTGGGAGTGGTAGATGATCACCGGCTCCTCGTCGCGGTCGTCCATCTCTCGGTAGAGCTTGAGGAGGTCGCCCGAGTCGAACTCGTAGAAAGTGGGCGAGCGGGCGGCGTTGAGCATGGGGATGAACCGTTCGGCGCGGCCGGTTCCGGCCGGTCCCGCAACCACGCCGCACGCCTCGTCGGGGTGGTCGGCGCGGGAGTGCGCGACGATCTGGTCGTAGAGCGCCTGGGTGATGGTCAGCATGGCGCCAGGATAAGCAGAGGGCCCCCGCGTACCGAGGGATGGTACGCGGGGGCCCGCATGGTGGACGCGGCCGTTGGGGCAGCGGTCGTCCGGGATGGTTCGGGGTTCGTACGGAGTGGCCTCAGCTCTTCGCGAAGGCCTTGTTCTCGGGGTTGCGGGCCTTGAGCACCAGGTACGAGACGCCGAGGATGGCCGCCCAGAGCGGGGCGCAGTACAGCGAGATCCTGGCGTCCTTGTCGATGCCCATCATCACGATGACCATGGCGATGAAGGCCAGCGCGAAGACGCTGGTGAACGGGGCGCCGGGGGCCCGGAACGTGGACTGCGGGAGCACGCCGCGGTCCGCGAGGCCGCGGTAGCGGATCTGGCAGATGAGGATCATGATCCAGGCCCACATGCCGGAGATGGTGGCGAAGGAGACGACGTAGGTGAAGGCGTCGCCGGGCCACTGGTAGTTGATCCAGACGCCGACGAGCATCAGGGCGGCGGAGAAGGTGGTACCGATGAGCGGGGTGCCGCTCCTCGTCAGCTTGGTGAAGAACTTCGGGCCCTGGCCGTTGAGGGCGAGGTCGCGGAGCATGCGGCCGGTGGAGTACATGCCGGAGTTGCAGGAGGAGAGGGCCGCGGTCAGCACGACGAAGTTGACGATGCCGGCGCCGATGCCGAGGCCCATCTTCTGGAAGGCGGCGACGAACGGCGAGATGCCGGGCTGGAACTCGGTCCACGGGACCACGGAAAGGATCATGATGAGGGCGCCGACGTAGAAGACGGCGATGCGCCACGGCACGGTGTTGATGGCCTTGGGCAGGACGGTCTTCGGGTCCTTGGACTCGCCCGCGGTGACGCCGACGAGTTCCACGGCGAGGAAGGCGAACATCACGATCTGCAGGGTCAGCAAGGTGCCCTTGATGCCGTGCGGGAAGAAGCCGCCGTCGGCCCAGAGGTGGGTGACGGACGCGGTGTCTCCGGCGTCGGAGAAGCCGAGGGTGAGAATTCCGGCGCAGATGAGGATCATGCCGACGATGGCGGTCACCTTGACCATCGAGAACCAGAATTCGAGTTCCCCGAAGAGCTTTACGGAGATCAGGTTCACGCCGTACAGGATGATCGTGAAGATCAGCGCCGACACCCATTGAGGAATGTCGAACCAGAAGGTCATGTACTGGGCGGCCGCGGTGACTTCGGTGATTCCGGTGACGACCCAGAACAGCCAGTAGGTCCACCCGGTGACAAAGCCGGCGAAGGGACCGATGAATTCGCGGGCGTACTCCGAGAAGGAGCCCGACACCGGGCGGTACATGAGGAGTTCACCCAGGGCCCGCATGATGAAGAAGATCACCAGGCCCGCGATGGCATAGGCGAGGATGAGGCTGGGCCCGGCCTTGGCGATCGCCTTTCCCGCGCCGAGGAAGAGTCCGGTGCCGATGGCCCCGCCGATGGCGATCATCTGGATCTGACGGGCTCCGAGGGCTCGCTGGTACCCCTCGCCCGCCGGGCCGGTATCCGCGACCGCTGCGGCCTTGCGGCCGTCTTGTCCCTTGTCGACCTGCGCCGATGTCATGTGCTGCGCCTTTCTCCACGCCGATCCGCGCCGTTGAGGCTGCGGATCAGTTCCTGATCCCCCCGGATATGGATGGAGTGCCGCCGGCGGTCGCCGGCCTGTAGCGCCCTCGGGAACAGGGGTGGCGTCCCCGAGTGGTCGTGAAGATTTACCACGGTCACATGGGCGGATCGTCGGACATTATGTGGGGGACACCACAGGAAAAAGCGGACAAGGGTTTCCAGTCGCCACAAAAGCGACCGTTCAGGTGATGGGATCGTTATTCGAATTTGAGCGTTCGTTGAGCGAACGCGATGCGCGAGTGGCCGGGAAATCCGTAAACGAGTGGTCGGCCCAAGTCCGCAAGCGAGTGATCGGGAACTCCGCACGCGGGAACTACGGCATCAGGGTTTCCACGAGGGTTTCCTGGAGCGCGCCGAGCCAGAGATAGGCCATGACCATCGGCTTGCGCGGATCGCTGTCGGGAAGCCGGTAGAGCGAGCCGGCCTCGCCCTCGTCGTCGTCGGAGACCTCGAGGCGGGTGCCGATGGTGAGCCGGAGGTCATTGAGGGCACCGAGCCAGTTACGGCATTCGTCGCCGGTGAGTTCGAGTACCGCACTGCCGTCCCCGGCAATGGAGAGGGCATCCAGGGTGCGTACGACAGTGAGGGCGTCGTCGCGCTTACGGGTGCGCAGATCGTTCTCGGTGAAGCGGCGGAACTCGGCGGAAGCGGCGCGCAGTTCGCTGTCCTCGTCGCCGTACGCCTCGGGGAAGAGGCGGGCCAGGGCGGGGTCGGTGGGCGGTTCGCTGGGCCCCTCGGCGAAGAGAGCGGCGAGCGGGTCCTCGCCCTCGGCGGGTTCGTCGCCGGGGCCGATCAGTTCCAGCAGCTGGACGGCGAGGGAGCGCAGGATCGCGATCTCCACCTCGTCGAGCGCGACGGCCGCGCCGCCGCCGGGGGTGGCCTCGAAGTGGCCGGCCATGGGTTTTCTCCGATGGTGGGTCGGGCGGGGCAGAGGAGGATCGGTCTAGTTGCGGTCCTGCGTGAGGGTGGCCCACAGCCCGTAGCCGTGCATGGCCTGGACGTCGCGTTCCATCTCCTCACGGCTGCCGCTGGAGACGACGGCGCGGCCCTTGTGGTGGACGTCCAGCATCAGCTTGTGGGCCTTGTCCTTGGAGTAGCCGAAGTAGGCCTGGAAGACATAGGTCACATAGCTCATGAGGTTGACCGGGTCGTTGTGGACCAGTGTCACCCAGGGGACGTCGGGCTCGGGGACGACAAGACTCTCCTCGGCCGATTCGGGACGCTCGATCTCAGTGGGGGCGACGCTCACCCACCCCATGCTGCCACCCGGGAGGGGTCATCGCACAAACGACCCGAGATCTCGTCACTCTGACGAAATAGAGGTAGCATCCGGACCATGAACTCTGCGGACCTTGGGCGACGGGTCGGTGTGCCGTCGACCGCGCTTTTCACCGACCAGTACGAGCTCACGATGGTGCAGGCCGCACTGAAGGCCGGCACGGCCGACCGGCGCTCGGTCTTCGAGGCGTTCACCCGCCGCCTGCCGGAGGGGCGGCGCTACGGCGTGGTCGCAGGTATCGGGCGGGTGCTGGACGCGGTGGAGAACTTCCACTTCGACGACGAGATGCTCACCTTCCTGCGCGAACAGAACGTCGTCGACGGGCCCACCCTCGCCTGGCTGGCCGACTACCGCTTCCGCGGTGACATCTGGGGCTACCCCGAGGGCGAGGTGTACTTCCCCGGCTCGCCGATCCTGCGGGTCGAGGGCTCCTTCGCCGAGTGCGTGCTGCTGGAAACGGTGATCCTGTCGATCCTCAACCACGACTCGGCGATCGCCGCGGCGGCGTCGCGGATGTCCGCCGCGGCGGGCGGACGCGGGCTGATCGAGATGGGTGCACGACGCACCCATGAACTGTCGGCGGTGGCGTCGGCACGTGCCGCGTACATCGGCGGCTTCGACACCACATCCGACCTGGCCGCGGGCTTCCGCTACAACATCCCGACCGTCGGGACGAGCGCCCACGCCTTCATCCTGCTGCACGACACCGAGCGGGACGCGTTCCAGGCCCAGGTCGACTCGCTGGGCCGGGGCACGACGCTGCTGGTCGACACGTACGACGTCGCCGAGGCGGTCCGTACGGCGGTCGAGGTCGCAGGTACCGAGCTGGGTGCGGTACGGATCGACTCCGGGGACCTGCTGCTGGTCGCGCACCGGGTGCGGCAGCAGCTGGACGAGCTGGGCGCCACCAGGACGAAGATCGTGGTGACGTCGGATCTGGACGAGTACGCGATCGCGTCGCTGGCCGCGGCGCCGGTCGACGCCTACGGGGTGGGCACGCAGCTGGTGACCGGCAGCGGGCAGCCCACCTGCTCGATGGTCTACAAGCTGGTCGCCCGCGCCATATCCGCCGACCCTGCGGAGCCGCTGCGTCCGGTCGCCAAGAAGTCGCTCGGCGCGAAGACGTCCGTGGGCGGTCGCAAGTGGGCCGCGCGCCGACTGAACGAGAACGGGGTGGCCGAGGCCGAGGTGATCGGCACCGGTCCCGTACCGGCCGAGCTGGCCGACCGGCAGTTGCTGGCCGAGCTGGTCAGGGGTGGTGAGGTGATCGCTCGTGAGCCGTTGGACGCGGCGCGCGAGCGGCACATAGCGGCGCGGTCGGGGCTGCCGATGTCGGCGATGCAGTTGTCCCGCGGGGAGCCGGTGATTCCCACGGAGTACATGTGACGGGGCGGCGGGGCGGAGACCGCGGCGCCCGGTTACCGCTTCGCCCTCGATCTCCCCCATGGTCTGAAGCGCGTGGGAGGGGCCCCTTCGGCGGGCTTGATGACGTCCCCTCCCTAACGACCGACCGGCACATGGGGGGCGGCGTCGCGGGGCTGGGCACGCACTCCCCCAAGGCCTTAAGGGCCAGGGGGACCCCCTCCGGCGTTGTCGTCGGTCAACGACTCCCCCATGGCCTGAAAGGGCCCGAAAGGCATGGGGGGATCCCCTTCGCGTTGCTTCCCTCCTCCGCCTTGCAGCTGCACGCACCCAGCCCCGCTCCTTCTCCCACCCCCCATGTGCCGGTCGGTCCAAGCCGCTCCGGAGTCTCTAGGCTCGAATACGCCCCCCCCCATGACCGCCGACCGTCCCCCACCGAAGGACATCCGCCATGCACCGCGCCTTGATCGTCGTGGACGTTCAGAACGACTTCTGCGAGGGCGGCAGTCTCGCCGTGGCGGGGGGCTCCGATGTCGCCGCCGCCATCACCGACCTGATCGGCGAGGCCCAGCCCGGGTACCGCCATGTGGTGGCCACCCGTGACCACCATGTCGACCCGGGCAACCACTTCTCCGCGCAGCCGGACTACGAGCACACCTGGCCGGCACACTGTGTCGCCGGTACGGAGGGAGTGGGCTTCCACCCCAATTTCGCCCCTGCGGTCGCCTCGGGGGCGATCGACGCGGTGTTCGACAAGGGTGCCTATGCCGCGGCGTACAGCGGCTTCGAGGGCCTCGACGAGAACGGTGTGGGGCTGGCCGACTGGCTGCGGGACCGCGGGGTCACCGAGGTCGACGTGGTCGGCATCGCGACCGACCACTGCGTGCGGGCGACGGCGCTGGACGCGGTCCGGGCAGGCCTCACGACGCATGTGCTGCTCGATCTCACCGCGGGGGTCGCCGAGGAGACCACGGAGCGGGCGCTGGAGGAGCTCCGCCGGGCGGGCGTGAAGCTTTCCGGCAGGCCCGTCGTGGCGTAGTCGGGCGAGAGCCGCCGCGGCTCTCGCTGCTCCTCGCCGCTCTCACCCGCTCACGCCCGTCACCGACACCGGCGTCGGCGCCGACGCCACGCCTCAGGCCGGGCGGCGGTCCGGCACGGCCGGGCGGAGCAGCGCCCGGATCGGGTGCCAGAGCTCCTGGGCCTGCTCCGGTCTTGCTCGCCAGAGCAGCCCGTCCGGGTGGTGCAGCACGGCGGTGATCTCGTCCGGGGTGGGCGGCTCGGCGTTGCCGCGGAGGTAGACGGCGCGCAGGCCCAGATTGCGCAGCCGGGTCAGCGCGCGGGCCCGGTTGGCGGCGTGCACCAGGACCCGGACCGGCGTGCCCGGACCCGTTCCGTCCGTCGGACCGGTCAGGGTGATCGCCACCACCACACTGCCGTTCGGCAACTTGCTGAACCCTCCGCCTGCCATGCTCCGCACTCCCCCGTGAGACGTCATGTCAATAAGGATCTGAACAAGACGCACCTAAACACGATCGGCCGCCGCCCGCTAGAGGGCGACGGCCGATCAAGCTCTGACCTGCGGTGATGCGGGATTACTTGTGCGAGGCCCCGACCTTGACGATCATCG
Source organism: Streptomyces sp. NPDC088246 (assembly GCF_044741025.1). Classification (NCBI taxonomy): domain Bacteria; kingdom Bacillati; phylum Actinomycetota; class Actinomycetes; order Kitasatosporales; family Streptomycetaceae; genus Streptomyces; species Streptomyces sp. NPDC088246. Next base: position 94,797 of record NZ_JBIURV010000001.1, on the reverse strand, counting down.
TCGAGCCGTCGCGCGGCTCGCTGACGATCGTGATCCGGGTGTTCGTGTCAGTGACCTGAACACTTCCGGTCTTGTTCTCGCTGTACCAGTAGGTTCCCTTGTGGTCGTCGAAGACCGGGATGCCGAGCTGCGGCTTGATCTTCACCGCCACGTCGGCGTTGTGCAGCGTGAAGCCGTCGGTCGCCTGCCGGCTGAAGGGCGCGTCGAAGGGCTGGATCTTGTTGCGGATGACCGTGCCGTCCGCCCACTTCAGCGGCTTGGCGTGCGCGTCGATCGGCAGGATCAGGCCCTTGCCCGGGTGGGTGGAGACGTTGTTGTCCTTCTGGGAGGTGTCCCACTGCCAGATGAGCAGACCGTTCTGGTACGGGTAGTGCTCGACCCAGTCCGGACGGGTCTTGGAGAAGCCGAAGTTGTACGGGCCGACCTTGAGGGTCTGGTCGTAGCTGACGTACTGGCGGTTCTCCGCGATGTAGTACTGCGGGTAGTCCTTGGTGAACGACTCGCCGACGCGGGAGAAGCCCTTGGCGGTCCAGCCGTTGTCGTCGCCCTCGGCGTTGTCCGTGAAGAGCGCGGAACCGTCGGCGTTGACCGAGATGGTGTCGGCGGCGAAGCCGACGCCGCCCGCGCCGCCGTCGGTGGCGTAACGGAAGCGGATGTCGATCTTCTTGCCCGCGTAGGCATCCAGCGGGTAGGAGAGGGTCTGGTACTTGCCGGAGACGCCGGTCAGGGCCGGCTTGTCACTGGCGTCGCGCGGGATCGCCTTGCCGTCAGCCGTGCCGTCGATCGCGGTCCAGCTGGTGCCGCCGTTGTCCGACACCTCGGTGTAGAGGTAGTCGTAGTCCTTCTCGATGTCCCAGAAGCCCGCGAGGTCCAGGGAGGCCTTGGACCTGCCGGTGAGGTCGACCGAACGGGAGAGGGTGTTGTTCAGGTTGTCGCCCCTGTCGCTCCACCACTGCTTGGAGCCCTCGGCGGGCTTCGTGACAGGGGTGGTGACGGGCTTGTCGGGCAGCTTGACGAGGAGCGCCTGCTTGTCCTTGGTGTTGTACTCGGACACGCCCAGCTTGTGGGTGGAGTTCGTCGCGGCCTTGGCCTCGGCGTAGTTCAGCCAGCCCAGCTTGAGCTTGTCCCAGGCGGTCATGTCGCCCGGCAGGTCACCGATCTGGTTCTTGCCGGTGCCCAGCCAGGAGCCGGCCGACATCAGGGACCAGAAACCGACCGAGTTCTCGGCGGTGTTGGTGGTGTCGTAGAGGTCCGGCAGACCGAGGTCGTGGCCGTACTCGTGGGCGAAGACGCCCAGGCCGCCGTTCTCGGGCTGCGCGGTGTAGTCGCCGACCCAGATGCCGGTGTCACCGATCTCGGTGCCGCCTGCCTTGTTGTCGGCCGGGCCGGTCGCACCGGCGTCGGTGCCGTACGCGTACCAGCGGTGTGCCCAGATGGCGTTCTTGCCCTCGACGCCGCCGCCCGCGGACTCGTCCTCACCGGCGTGGACGATCTGGAAGTGGTCGATGTAGCCGTCGGGCTCGTTGAAGTTGCCGTCGTTGTCGTAGTCGTAACGGTCCCACTGGTCGTACTGCGCGAGATCCGTCTTGATCTGCTCGGGGGTACGGCCCTTGGCCTTCTGGTCGGCGGCCCAGGCGTTCACGCCGTCCTTGACCATGTCCCAGGCGTTGGCGCAGTTGGTCGCGCCGCAGAAGTTGGACCCGTAACGGGCCTCGTTGTACGGCACCTTGACCCAGTCGGAGACCTCGCCGTCGACCGAGTAGCGTCCGGAGGACGTCTTCTCGTAGTACGTCTTCAGCGAGTTCTTGCCGGCGCCCTTACCGAAGTAGAGGTCCTGGAAGTGCGCCTGGTTGTAGTCGGCCTGCCAGGCGGTGCTGTTGTCCTTCTTGGGGTCCGGCTTGGCTATCTTGTTGTGCGCCGGGCCGGGCGTGCCGCCGTACTTCGGAACGGCCGGCTCGGGGCCGTCGCCGTCCGGGTCGAACATGGTCGTGTTGTCGACCTTGTCGCCGAACTCCACCAGAACCGTGAAGATCTTGTCGGTCTTCTCGCGGCCGAGCTCGACGTACTTCTTGTCGTCGAGCTTGACGACCTTGGAGCCGCCCCGCGTCGTCACCTTCTTGTCGCCCGCCATGACCTGCTCCAGGGCGGCCTGACGCTGGGCGTCCTGCTGCTTGCTGAAGGGGCCCTGCAGGTTGTGCGCGTTGCCCTTGGCGGACCCCGGGTCGCGGCGGTCGGCTACCGGCGCCTTCGCCCCCGATGTGTGTTCATCCGCCTGGGCAGTGGCGAAAGCCGACGCCGTGGCGGCAGTGGCGGCCATGGCCACGACAACCGCTGCGGCGCGAAGCGCCCGTCTATGAGTGGTCACTTGATGCAGTCCTCCCCGGCGTTCGCGGCTGCGGCCTGGGGTGGTGTAAAGGGGCCGCGCGCGGATACGCGTCACAAGTGACGACATTCGACCGGAGTTACGCGAGAAAAGACAGACCTTGACTTGAACAGGCCAAGTGCACTATGCAGGAGCACATTTCCGTTATCCGGACGTTCACCATGCAGGCAACCAGCGCGTCAGGGCCAGCGGTTGGGGACCGGAATGACTCCGTGCGCCCCCCGTGCACCGGTACCGCGGGTTAGGTGATGCTTACTACCGGTTCCTCACGGGCATCCACCGTCGTAGAGTCGCTCGACAGTGCGACCGTGTTGAGAGACTGCCCATCCGATGCCCCGAGGACGGATACCGACATGCCGCGTATCACTGCCGCACAGCTTTCCTACGGTTCGGTCACCGTCGTCTTCTCGACCCTCGCCATGCTGCTGCTCTCCCGTACGGGTTCGGGCCTCGGCATCGCCGTCATCGGGACCGCGGCGCTTGCGCTCGGCCTGCTGGTGGCCGTGACCGTACCCCACCCGTCCCGGGCGAAAACAGCGAAGCCGGCGAAGGCCGGGGCCGCAGTTCGTACGGACCAGGATGCGGTCTCCGCCGCCGTCGAGGCCGAAGGCCTCGCCCGCGACGGAGTCCAGGCCTCGATCCCGGCGGCCCGCACGGCCGAGCAGCGCGCCACGGCGCGTGTGGACGAGCTGCTGGGCGAGCATTCCCTGCGGCGCTGACGCATACGGCCTCGGTCTCCGTACAGGATCGAAAACCGAGTCTGTACGGAGACCGAGGCCGTATGGCGCAGGAAGGGCCCAGAGAGCGCCCCGTACCTTCTAGTGGGTCTGGACGACCACCGTCTTCGCCGCCTTGTCGTGGAGGCCCTGCCGGTACGGCTTGTCCGTGAACATGAGCACGATGTTGATCAGCCACCACAGGCACGGGCAGCACAGCAGCGCCGGCAGCCACAGCACCACGGCCCGCAGGAACGACGCACCGGTGTCCGGCACCCGGCCGTCGTTGAGCATCGCGATCCGAAGCTTCAACAGCCGCTTGCCGATGGTCCGGCCGTCCTTGTGTGTGAAGTACGTGTCGTACCCGACGTAGATCACCAGACCGATCAGCGACCAGAGCAGCTGGTGCCCGCTGTACGTCTGGCTGAAGACATCGCTGACGTTGCTGTTGCTGCTGGTGTTGTCGTTCATCGCGACCGCGCCGCCCCACGGCAACGAGATCAGATACAGCGGGATCGAGATGATCAGGAAGTCGATCAGCCGGGCCAGAATCCGCTTGCCGGGCTCGCCGAGCGGCGGCATACCGGCCAGCGGATCCACGCCACCGTACGGGCCACCGCCGCCGTAGGGACCGGAATCGTACGGCGGCGGCGGAGGAGGAGGAGGCGGCGGCGGAGCGCTGTCGTAGGGCGAACCCGACGACGGCCCCTGCGGCCCCTGCGGCTCCCGCGGCCCCTGCGGTTCCTGCGGCTTCTTGAGGAACGGGTCGTCCTCGGGCGGCTGACCGGACGTCGGCTGATCGTTGCTCATGGGGGCAGTGCACCCCGGCCCACGGGCGCCCGCAACGGCTCAGGTGCGTTCGGGGGAACGGCACGTCCCCCGAAGGCCCCTCCCCCGATGAGCCGTCAGCCGGAGGAGTGGGCTCCGCGGACCCTCGCGCGGAATCAGCCCGCCACGAAGGTGTGCGCCGCCTTGTCGTGCCAGCACTGGCGCCACGGCCGGTCGAACAGACACCAGAGCACATTGGCCACTCCGACGACCAGGACGCCCAGCACGCCGTAGACGAGCCAGCGGCGCAGCGCGGGGCCGAAGGACGGGGCCTCGTGGGACTCGATGTCCCGCACTTCGAGTCCGCAGAGCTTCTTGCCGAGCGTACGGCCCCACTTGGCGGTCGGCAGCGCCTCCAGCAGGACGCCGAGCACGAGGAAAGCGCCGAGCACCCCACCGAACAGACCTGCCGTGGTGGAGTCCACCAGCCAGACGGTGACCGTCTCACCGGACAGCTTCGCCGCGCTGATCTTCTCGTCGATGTGGTCCATCGCCCGCGAGACGAGCGGGAAGCCGATCGCGCCGACGAGCGCCGCCAGCACCATCGTGTCGATAAGCCGGGCGGCGAACCTCCTGCCGAGTCCAGCGGGCCTGGCCGATGCCTGGGCCTGCGCGAGCTGCTGGAAGGGGTCGTTGACCGGAGGCTTCCAGGGCACGACGGGCTGGTCCGGCTGTCCACCGTGCGCACCGGGCTGCAAGTGAGGCTGCTGCCCCTGGAGCGGGAGGTGGGGTTGGTGTTGCTGGGGCTGCGGGCGGGCCGCCTGGTCGGGCTGGGCGAGTTGGTGGACCTGCTGCGCCCAGGAGGCGGCACCGCCGCCGGGGCCCGGGGTGAGAGGACTGTTGAGCTCGGCGGGGGCCGGGGCGGTGGTCCGTGCCGGGGCGGGGGCCTGGTTCTGAGCCGGGGCGGGGGCCTGCGCCGGGGCCTGTGCGGGGGGCTGCGCGCCGGTCCCGGGGTCGATCGCGCGGATCGCCATCGTCCCGTCCGCAGGCTCCTGTTCCGTCGTCCGGGGAGCAGGCGGGCGGCCGCCCCGGCCCACGGCGCGGATCGCGACCGTGTTCTCGGGAGCCTGGCCCCTTCCGTCACGCATGCCCGGCAGCGCACCGCCCGTCGGATCCGGGGAGGCCGGCCGGCGCGGGTCTGCGGGAGCACGGTCGACGGGCTCCAGAACCGCGGGGGCCCGGTCGACGGGCTCCCAAACCGCGGGGGCGCGGTCGAAGGGCTCACGGACCGCCGGGGCGCGGTTGACGGGCTCCCGAACCGCGGGAGCACGGTCGACGGGCTCCCGGACCGCCGGGGCCCGGTCCGCAGAGGTACGTGGATCCCGGCCGAACTCCGGTCCCGAGCCGGACCCCGCCCCGGACTCCGGCCCCGACGACGGCCGGCTCTGCTCGCCCTGCCGGCTCTGCTCGCCCTGCCGGCCCGGCTCGCCCTGCCGGCCCGGCTCGCCCTGCCCGCCGGGCTGCCCGGCGCCGCCCCAGGAGACCCGCCGGTCGCGTTCGCCGCCGAAGCCGGTCTGCCGGGAGGCGTCGGCCTGCCAGGCGGTGGCCGGTTCGGGGCGGTTGTCCGCGTACGGCTCCTCGTCGAGGAAGACCGGACCGGTCTCGTCCACCGGCGCGGGCGCCGGGGCCGGGGGCTGCGGCTGCGGTTCGGCCGCCGCGCCGGACGACGTTGCGGGCATCGGCTCGCCCTGCTGAGGGGAGGGCCGGCTCGTGCCGGGCACCCACGAAGCGCCGTTCCAGTACCGGACATATCCGGGAATGGACGGGTCGGGGTAATACCCCTCGCGGGGGCTTTCGTCACCGGGTGCCGGGGTTGGGGCGCTCATCACCGTGGTCCCGTATCTCTTCGAGGCCTCAATACAACGGGTCCACATCTATCAGACGACCGCGTACCCCTGGGCCAGTCCAGGGGTTTGGGCCACTTTCCGGTCACGCAGAAATTTTTTCCGGAAGTCGCGTAATAGATGGCGGGGAGGGCGCTCTCTCCCTGTGCGGACCGGTCGCGGGACCGGCCCACAGGTACCGAAAGGACGCACTCATGGACACCGTCGTGGAGCGCGAGCTGGAGCTCAAGCTGGTTCTGTCGCCCGAACGCAGCATCCCCGTCCCTGCCCGGCTGACGTACCGCACGGAGGACCCGTACGCCGTACACGTCGCCTTTCACATCGGCTCCGACTTCCCCGTCCACTGGACGTTCGCCCGCGATCTGCTGGTCGAGGGCGTGTTCCGGCCGTGCGGCCAGGGGGACGTACGGATCTGGCCCACCAAGGTCGACCGGCGCAACGTCATCTTCGTGGCCCTGACCTCGCCCGACGGCGACGCCCTTCTGGAGGTGCCGTCCGTCGTGGTGGCCGCCTGGGTGGAGCGGACTCTGCGGCTGGTTCCGCCGGGTACGGAGACCGAGCGGCTCGGCATCGACGAGGCTCTCGCCGAGCTGCTCGCGCCGCTGCCGGCCGACGACCTGTGGCTGAGCGACCCGTGGGCGTCGGACGAGTGGCAGGACGGCGACGCGTGAGCGGGCGCGGTCCTGGCCGGCCGTCAGAACACCTTGCCCGGATTGAGCAGCCCGAGCGGGTCGAACGCCTGCTTGATACCCCGGTGCAGTTCGACACTCACCTCGCCGAGTTCGCGCGCGAGCCATTCCTTCTTCAGGACACCGACGCCGTGTTCACCGGTGATCGTGCCGCCGAGTTCCAGACCGAGCGCCATGATCTCGTCGAAGGATTCCCGGGCCCGCCGGGACTCGTCGGCGTCGGTGTGGTCGAAGCAGACGACGGGGTGGGTGTTGCCGTCGCCCGCGTGCGCGCAGACGCCGATGGTGAGGTCGTACTTCTCGGCGACGGCGGCAGTGCCTTCGAGCATCGCGCCGAGCTTCGAGCGCGGTACGCAGACGTCGTCGATCATCGTGGCCGGCTTGACCGTCTCCAGTGCGGTGAGCGACATCCGCCGGGCCTGGAGCAGCATTTCGGACTCGGCGGCGTCCTCCGCGGGGACCACCTCGGTGGCGCCCGCCGCGGTGCACAGCTCGGCGACGGCGGCCAGGTCGGCCGACGGGTCCGGGGTGTCGAAGGCGGCGAGCAGGAGCGCCTCGGTGGTGTCGGGGAGGCCCATGTTGGCCATCCTGTTGACGGCATGGACTGTTGTACGGTCCATCAGTTCGAGGAGTGACGGGGTGTGACCACGCTCCATGATCCGGCAGATCGCCTCGCAGGCGGTGGCCGCGCTCGGGAACTCGGCGGCCAGGACCAATTGCTGCGGCGGCTGGGGCTTCAGCGCGAGCACGGCCTTGACGACGATGCCGAGGCTGCCCTCCGAGCCGACGAAGAGCCGGGTGAGGTCGTATCCGGCGACGCCCTTCGCGGTACGGCGGCCGGTGGTGAGCAGCCGCCCGTCGGCGAGGACGACCTCCAGGCCGAGTACGTATTCGGCGGTGACCCCGTACTTCACGCAGCACAGACCGCCGGACGCGGTGCCGATGTTGCCGCCGATGGTGCACATCTCCCAGCTGGAGGGATCCGGGGGGTAGCAGAGACCGTGCTCGTTGACCGCCCGGGACAGCACCGCGTTGATGACGCCCGGTTCGACGACGGCGATCCGGTCGACGGGGCTGATCTCCAGGATCCGGTCCATCTTCACCAGGGACAGCACGATGCAGTCGTCGGAGGCGTTGGCCGCGCCCGACAGACCGGTACGGGCTCCCTGCGGGACGACCGGGACGCGCAGGGCCGTGGCTGTGCGCATGACGTGCTGGACCTGCTCGACCGTGCGCGGGAGCACGACGACGGCCGGCGTTCCCGCATCGCAGAAGCTCGCCATGTCGTGGGCGTAGGAGGCGATGACGTCCGGATCGGTGATCAGGGCCTCGGCGGGCAGACCCGCACGCAGTTGTTCGAGAAGACCGTTCATGATCCAAGCGTGGCACTCGGGCCCATTGGTGTGAACCCGTCTGCCGCAGCCTTCGCAAGGCGCGGTGTGCTCTTCGTACTGACGCAGAGTGATCGGCATGGATGTCACGCCGCAGCAGCCTCCGGAGTCCCCCGATTCGACCGAGCCTCCCCTTGAACCTCCCGGAACCGGCCCCGCACCGCCGGACCCGGCGTCGCCGGACCCGTCCCCGGCCGAGCTGCCGCCCCTCTCGCTGCGTACGACGCTGCGCCGGGCGGCCATGGGTGCGGTGGCGGCTGCGGTACTGGTGACGGGTGCGGTGGTGGCCGTGCCGGACGACGAGAAGAAGTCCGCGCCGCCGCCCGCGCCCGGTCCGGTTTCGCGAGCCCTGAAGGCCAGGGACATGGGCTCCCCCGCCTCGCTCTCCGATCTGACGGCGCTGATCGGGGACCGGCAGCAGTGGGTGGGCACGCATCCGTCCGACGCGCCGTCGTGGGCGTTGCTCGGTACGGCCTATGTGGAGTGGGGGCAGCGTTCCGCGGACCCGGCGTACTACGTCCGTGCCGAACAGGCGCTGAAGCGTTCGCTGGACGTCCAGCCGGGTGAGAACGGGAACACGGCGGCCTGGGTGGGGCTCGCGACGCTCGCCAATGCCCGGCACGACTTCGTCACGGCGAAGAAGTGGGGCGAGACGGTACGGGCACGGCAGCCGAAGCAGTGGAACGTGTATCCGGCCCTGATCGACGCGTACAACGGCCTCGGTGACTACAAGTCCGCGAACGCGGCGGTGGAGAAGTTCACGGCGCTGCACTCCGGCGCCCCGGCTCTCATCCGGACGGCGCAGAAGTACCGGGACCTCGGCCGGCGCGAGGTCGCGCAGGCCGACGCGCAGGCCGCGGCGGACCGGGCCACCACACCTGCGCAGAAGGCGGAATGCCTGTATCTGCTGGGCGAACTGGCCTGGGAGCGGGGCCAGCCCGACAAGGCAGTGGCGCAGTACAGCGCGGCACTGTGGACCGACCGTGCCCATCCGTCGCTCGCGGGCCGGGCCAGGGCACTGGTGGCGCTCGGCCGTACGGACGAGGCCGAGCGCGACTACAAGGAGGCGCTGGCCAACCTCCCCAGGCCCGAATACATGCTGGAGCTGGGCGAGTTGTACGAGTCGCTGGGCCGGGACGAAGACGCCCGGAGCCAGTACGCACAGCTCGGCGAGGCTCTCGCGCGTGACGACGGCGAGGGCGTGGACAACGCAACTCTGCGCGGCCGTTTCGAGACCGATCACGGGGATCCGGCCGCGGCGGTGAAGCTGCTGAAGGCGGAGTGGGACCGGTCGCACCGCAGCGCGGCGGTGGCGGACGCGCTGGGCTGGGCGCTGCACCGCTCCGGCGACTCGTCCTCCGCGCTGCAGTACGCGACGCGGGCGGTCGGCACGGATGGGCGGAACGCCTCTTACATGGCCCACCTGGGCGCGATCCAGCAGGCGTTGAAGGACTACGGTCCGGCGCGTCGCAATCTGGCGGAGGCGCTGCTCATCAACCCGCACTTCTCGCCGCTGGAAGGTCCGGCGGCCCAGAAGGCCCTGGACGCCCTGGGCGGCTCTCCGGCGGGCGGCCCTCCGGCGGGCGGCCCGCAGGGCCTGGCGCCCGCGAAGCCGCAGCCCGCTTCACCGGCGCCGGGGCGCCGCTGACGGCGGGCGACGGGTTCAGTTGCCGGTGGACCCGCGAGGCGCGGGCCCTCCGGCGACTTCCATGACCTCGGCGCAACCGCCACTGTTATGGACCGATACCGCAGTCTTCCCCGCCGGCACTTGAGACCGACCGGCACATGGGGGTGGGAGAAGAGGTGTCAGACGATGACGGGGACGGCCTCGGCGCGGTTGGTGGCCCAGTTGGTGACGATGGGCTTGTCGACGTTGGCGGTGTCGGGGAGCTTGAGTTCGGCGGGGTCGGGATCGTCGTCGGTGGTGGCGATGATGACGTTCTCGAACTCCTTGCCGGCATTGCTGTTGGTGGTCTTGGGGCTGATACCGGTGTATGCGACGGCGGAGCCGGTGAGCTTGATGGGGTCTTCGCCACCCTGTCCGACGGGGGAGGCGACGCCGTCGGCGCCGGAGCCGAAGGACACGCTGGGGGTGTTGGTCTCCAGGTAGCAGGTGATGCCGGACTTGGCCTTGGCGGTGACGAGGTAGTAGCCGCCGGCCTGGGACTCCGAGGTGACCGTGAAGTCCAGGTCGTTGGTGCCGCAGGACTGCCCGTAGCCGCCCTTCCTGCCGTCGCCGGAGCCGGCCTTGCCGGTGGAGCCGCTGGAGTTGGAGCCGCCGGTGGACGAGCCGCCGGTGGAGGATCCGCCAGTGCTGGAGCCGCTGGTGGAGGGGCTGTCGCTGGAGGAGCTGTCGCTCCCTCCGCTGCCGGCGGAGGCGACGGCGGAGGGGGCCGTGGAGCTGCCGGCGTCCGCGACGTCATCGGGGTCGCAGGCGGTGGTGGTGGCGGCGAGGGCCGTCACGGCCGCGGCGGCCAGGACGAGACGGGCGGAACGGGCGGCGAGACGCGAACGCATCGTGATCTCCAGCGGCTGTCGGTTGCGGTGTTTCCTGCTGACACCGATGACACTAGGGCCGAGTCGATCCTGAAATGATCCTGTGCATGTCCGGGTTCTGTCTCAGCAACTTCGGTTCCAAAAACAGCGTTGGATTGCACCAAACCCAGCTCAAGGGGCATGTCCGGGACCGCGCGAGCCGCCGGGACGCTGCGAGAGATCCAGCAGCTCCGGCAGCCGCAGCACCCGGGCCCCGGTGACAACCCACCGGCCGTACCGGGGTCCGGACCCGTGCCCGGGACGGTTCTCCCGCCAGGCGCACCGGACAGCGGGAACGGGCTCTTTGGAGGGAGCCCGTTCCGCTGTCCGGCCGGAGGCGGGCCAGGAGGCGTCCTACAGGTTGCCGCGCTTCTCCTGCTCGCGCTCGATCGCCTCGAACAGGGCCTTGAAGTTGCCCTTGCCGAAGCCCATCGAGCCATGGCGCTCGATCATCTCGAAGAAGACGGTCGGGCGGTCCTGGACCGGCTTGGTGAAGATCTGCAGCAGGTAGCCGTCCTCGTCGCGGTCGACGAGGATCTTCAGCTCACGCAGCGTCTCCACGGGGACGCGGGTCTCGCCCGCCCACTCGCCGAGGGTGTCGTAGTACGAGTCGGGGGTGTCCAGGAACTGGACGCCGGCCGCCCGCATCGCGCGCACCGAGGCGACGATGTCGTTCGTGGCGAGCGCGATGTGCTGGACGCCGGCGCCGCCGTAGAACTCCAGGTACTCGTCGATCTGGGACTTCTTCTTGGCGATCGCCGGTTCGTTGATCGGGAACTTCACCTTCAGGGTGCCGTCGGCGACGACCTTCGACATGAGGGCGGAGTACTCGGTGGCGATGTCGTCGCCCACGAACTCCTTCATGTTGGTGAAGCCCATGACCTTGTTGTAGAAGCCGACCCACTCGTTCATCCGGCCGAGTTCCACATTGCCGACGCAGTGGTCGATGGCCTGGAACGTCCGCTTGGCCGGCGGCTCGACGATGGGGGCCGCGGCGACGTAGCCGGGCAGGTACGGGCCCTCGTAGCCGGTGCGCTCGACGAGGGTGTGGCGGGTCTTGCCGTACGTGGCGATGGCGGCCAGCACGACCGTGCCGTGCTCATCCTTGACCTCGTGCGGCTCGGCGAGGCCGAGGGCGCCGTGCTCGACCGCGTACGCATAGGCCGCGCGGGCGTCCGGGACCTCGATGGCCAGGTCGACGACGCCGTCGCCGTGCTCGGCGACATGGCCGGCGAGGAAGCGGCCGTGGTCGGTGGACGCCCTGATGACGGAGGTGAAGACGAAACGGGCTGAGCCATTGGTCAGGACGTAACTCGCCGTCTCGCGGCTGCCGTTCTCCGGTCCGGAGTAGGCGACCAGCTTCATGCCGAAGGCCGTCGAGTAGTAGTGAGCGGCCTGCTTGGCGTTGCCGACGGCGAAGACGACCGCGTCCATTCCCTTGACCGGGAAGGGGTCGGCCTGCCGGGCTGTGTCGGGGGTGGTGTGCAGAGTCTCAGTCATGCTCGAAGGCTCTCGCCGCTTCGCAAGGTGCGCAACAGTTCGCGAATCTGCTGGGCAATCTGCACAGCCGATAGGGATGATGGCCGGGCTATCTGTACATGATGACCACCACAGCGACCCCCCGGAGGCCCACCATGGCGATCGATCATCTGGACGGGCGACTCATCGTGCTGCTGGCCCGCGAGCCCCGTATCGGCGTCCTGGAGGCATCGCGCCGGCTCGGCGTGGCGCGCGGGACCGTACAGGCGCGCCTCGACCGGCTTCAGTCGAATGGAGTCATCCGCGGATTCGGCCCGACCGTCGATCCGGCGGCGCTCGGCTACCCCGTCACCGCGTTCGCGACGCTGGAGATCAAGCAGGGCCAAGGAGCCGATGTACGGGCCCACTTGGCCGGTGTCCCGGAGGTGCTGGAGCTGCACACCACCACCGGGCACGGCGACATGCTCTGCCGTCTCGTCGCGCGTTCCAACGCCGATCTTCAACGGGTGATCGACCGGGTTGTCGGTTTTGATGGCATCGTCCGGGCCTCCACGGCCATCGTCATGGAGAACCCGGTTCCGCTGCGCATCATCCCGCTCGTCGAGCAGGCCGCAGGGGACAACGACTGAGCCGAGGAGTGACGTGTGAGCTTCTGGGAGTACCTGGGCAACCGGCATCAACAGCTGCTCACCGACGCGTATCAGCACGTCAGTGCCGTATTCCAGTGCATGGTCATCGCCACCGCGCTGGGCGTTCTGATCGGGGTCGTCACCTATCGCAGCGAATGGGCGGGGTCGCTGGCCATCACGTCGACGGCGACCATCCTCACCATCCCCTCCCTCGCCGCGATCGGTCTGCTCATCCCGCTGGTCGGGCTCGGGGTCGCGCCCACGGTGATCACTCTGACGCTGTACGGGCTGCTGCCCATCGTCCGTAACTCGATCGTGGGGCTGCGCGGCGTCGATCCGTCGCTCGTCGACGCGGCGAAGGGCATCGGGATGTCGCGGCCGGCCCGGCTGTGCCGGGTGGAGCTGCCGCTCGCCTGGCCGCCGATCCTCACCGGCATCAGGGTCTCCACACAGATGCTGATGGGCATCGCCGCCATCGCCGCTTATGCGTCGGGCCCCGGCCTGGGCAATGAGATCTTCCGCGGCATCGCCTCGCTGGGCAGCGCCAACGCGCTCAATCAGGTGCTCGCAGGCACGCTCGGCATCGTCATCCTCGCCCTGCTCTTCGACGCCGCGTACGTACTGCTCGGGCGGCTCACCATTCCCAGGGGGATCCGTGTCTGAGACCGCCGACGCCGGGAACGCCGGCTCCGGTGCCGCCGACGGGAGCACGGCCGCCGACAGTGCCGGGACGACGAAGACCACTTCCGGCGCCACCATCCATCTGGACAATCTGACCAAGCGCTATCCGGGCAATCCGAGCCCGGCGGTGGACAACGTCACGATGGACATCAAGGCCGGCGAAACGGTGATCTTCGTCGGCCCGTCCGGCTGCGGGAAGTCCACCACCCTGAAGATGATCAACCGGCTGATCGAGCCGACGTCCGGGCGGATCAGGATCAACGACGAGGACGTCACCGACATCGACCCGGTGAAGCTGCGCCGCAAGATCGGTTACGCGATCCAGTCGTCCGGGCTCTTCCCGCACATGACGGTCGCCGAGAACATCGCCCTCGTACCGAGGATGGTCGGCTGGTCGAAGTCGAAGGTGAAGGACCGGGTCGAGGAGATGCTCGATCTGGTCGGCCTCGACCCCCGGGAGTTCCACGGGCGCTACCCGCGTGCGCTCTCCGGCGGTCAGCAGCAGCGGGTGGGCGTGGCGCGGGCCCTGGCGGCCGATCCGCCGGTGCTGCTGATGGACGAGCCGTTCGGCGCGGTCGACCCGATCACCCGCGACCACCTGCAGGACGAGCTGATCCGGCTCCAGCACGAACTGCACAAGACGATCGTCTTCGTCACCCACGACTTCGACGAGGCGATCAAGCTGGGTGACCGGATCGCGGTACTGCGGGAGCGTTCGCACATCGCGCAGTTCGACACCCCGGAGGCGATCCTCACCAACCCGACGGACGACTTCGTCTCGGGTTTCGTCGGTGCCGGGGCCGCGCTGAAGCGGCTCAACCTCACCCGCGTACGGGATGTGGAGATGGTCCAGTTCCCGACGGTCACGGTCGACGACCCGCTCCAGTCGATCTTCAACAAGCTGCGCAGCGGTCCGCACAACGAACTCCTGATGCTGGACCGCAGGAACCGCCCGTACAAGTGGCTGCGGCGCGGCGACCTGATGCGGGCGCGGGGTTCACTGGCGCGTGCCGGGCAGCTGGTCCATGACACGGTGACGCGGGACGCGACGCTGCACGACGCCCTGGAGGCGGTGCTGACCGACAGCGGCGGACGCGCCGCGGTGACCGGGCGGCGCGGCGAGTTCATCGGGGTCGTCGACATGCACACCCTGATGAACTCCGTCCAGGAACTGCTGGAGGCCGACCGGCTCGCCGCCATCGAGCAGCAGCACGACCTGGAGGAAATGCGCGCCCACCAGACCGAACAGGAGCTGGAGGGCGGTGCGGGCGCATGAATCCCGACTTCCCGCGGAATCCCGAATCGGCGCGGACTCCGCGCTCCCCCCGCCCGGCGCCCGCATCCGACAAGGACCGCCCGCCCGGCGAACACGACGTCATGGGCCATGCCTTCCGCGACGAGGAGGAGGAACCCCCACCGCCACCGGTGGGGCCGCGGCGCCGGATCACCTGGCGCAAGCTGGTACTGCTGCCGGCCGCGCTCGCGATCGTCCTGGCCATCACCTATGTGTGGATCACCAACACCCACCTCGACTCGATCGCCAGGAATTCGCTCACCGGCGGCAATGTGCGGCTGCGCTGGTGGCAGCATGTGGAACTGACCGCGATCTCGACGTTCTGGGTTCTGATCATCGCCATCCCGCTGGGGATCGCACTGACCCGGCGCCGGCTGCGCAAGGGCGCCCCGGTGGTCACGGCCGTCGCCAACATCGGGCAGGCGACCCCCGCGATCGGTCTGCTGGCTCTCCTGGTCATCGGGCTGGGCATCGGCCCGTCGACGGCGATCATCGGCATGGTGATCTACGCGGTGCTGCCGGTGTTCTCCAACACGGTGGCCGGTCTCAAGGCGATCGAACCGAGCCTGGTCGAGGCCTCGCGCGGCATCGGCATGTCGGCGATGGGGACGCTCACCAAGGTCGAACTGCCGCTCGCCGTCCCGCTGATCCTGGCCGGTGTACGGACGGCGCTGGTGCTCAACGTCGGTACGGCGACCCTGGCCACCTTCGTCGGCGGCGGCGGCCTCGGGGACCTGATCACCTCGGGCATCCAGACCCAGCGGATGCCGGTGCTGGTGCTCGGTTCCGTACTGACGGTGGTGCTGGCGCTGCTGGTGGACTGGCTGGCCTCGCTGGTCGAGGTGGCGTTGACGCCGCGCGGACTGGAGGTGGGGTGAGATGGGCCCGCGGCAGGTGCGTGCCGGACTCGTGGGGGCACTCGCCCTGACGCTGACGCTCTCCGGGTGCGGTCTGAAGAGCGGCTCGCCGATGGTGGACGACGTGGTGCCGGGCTCCGTGGGTCGGGGGAAGCCGCTGGACGGTGCTTCGCTGACCGTGACCTCGAAGAACTTCAGCGAGAACATCATCCTCGGCCAGATGATCGGCCTGGTCTTCAAGGCCGCCGGCGCGGAGGTCCTGGACCGGACGAACCTGCCCGGTTCGATCAGTGCGCGCGAGGCGATCGTCAAGGGCGGTGCGGATGCCATGTACGAGTACACGGGCACCGGCTGGATCACCTATCTGGGCCATGCGAAGCCGATCGCCCGCCCGTTGGCGCAGTGGAAGGCGGTCCGCGACGAGGACCGGAAGAACGGGGTGACCTGGCTGACGCCATCCACCCTCAACAACACCTACGCGCTCGCCATCAGCAGGAAGAACAACGCGAAGTACCACTTGAGGACGCTCTCCGATGTCGCCGCGCTGGCGAAGAAGAACCCGTCGGCGGTGACGATCTGCGTGGAGAACGAGTTCGCCTCGCGCGACGACGGGCTGCCGGGCATGGAGAAGGCGTACGGGATGTCGCTCCCTGCCGCCAACATCAAGAAGATGGACGCCGGGATCATCTACACCCAGGTCTCGAAGTCCAACTCCTGCCTGCTGGGAGAGGTGTTCACCACGGACGGCCGGATCAGGGCCATGGACCTCGATGTGCTCGTGGACGACAAGCACTTCTTCCCCAACTACAACGCGGCGCCCGTCATCCACACCAAGACCTTTGAGAAGTACCCGCAGATCGCGGGGCTGCTCGACCCGGTGAGCAGGAAGCTGACGACGGAGGTCGCCCAGGTGCTCAACGCGAAGGTGGATGTCGACGGGCAGGACCCGCACGAGGTGGCGAAGGACTGGCTGCTCCGGGAGGGGTTCATCAAGAAGGGGTGACCTCCTCGCGGATCTCCGCAGCCCTCCGCGAGTCTTCCGGCAATGTCGCAAAGAAGTTGTTGCAAAGACCTCGTTGCAAAGACTGCTTTGCAAGTCTACTGTTGAGCCATGCCCGCAACGGAAGACGGCGGCGACAGCCCCGCCGACGAAGAGAACGTCCACATGGTCGACGCCCGCACCCTGCGCGGGCTCGCCCACCCCCTGCGCCTGCGACTGCTGAGCGCGCTGCGGGAGTTCGGCCCCGCCACCGCCTCCGGCCTCGCGGACCGGCTCGGCGAGTCCAGCGGCGCCACCAGCTACCACCTCAGGCAACTGGCGGCATACGGCTTCGTCGAGGATGACCCGGAACGCGGCAAGGGCCGCGAACGCTGGTGGCGGGCCGTCCACACGGGCACCGTCTTCAACAGCGACCGATTCCTGAGCCACCCGGATCCCGAGGTGCGCGGCGCCGTCGGCGTCGTACTCCACGAGATCGCCACCGCACACGCCCAGGAACTGAACACCTGGCTCGGCACGATGCACGAATGGCCCGAGGAGTGGTCGCACGGCTGGGACATCAGCGACTTCAAGGTGCGCCTCACCCCCGATCTCACCGTGGAGCTGAGCAGGAAGATCCACGATCTCATCGAGAGCTACCAGGGCCGGGTGCCGGAGGGCACGGAGGGCTCGGCCGCCGTCCGCAGCCATGTGCACCTCTTCCCTCGCCCCGCCGAGTAACGAGCCCCTCCGAACGGAAGGACACCGCCATGCACCCCGACACGCATCTACTGCACCACCACCAGCGCGCCGCCGAACTACGGCAGCGGGCAGCGGATTTCCACCCTGCGCCGACTGCGTCGCGCACCGGGCTGCGCACCCGACTGGGCTGGGTCGTCGTCGAGTTGGGACTGCGCATTCTTTCCCGCCACCCCGGCCGCACCTCCGTCGCACCCGGTACGGCATGAACGGCCGGGGGGACCGGAACCGCATCCCGCTCATCGCCGTACTGTCCGCCAACTCCATATCCACGGCCGGTACTTCACTCACCCTCATCGGCGTCCCGTGGTTCGTCCTGGAGACCACGGGCAGCGCGGGACGGGCCGGCGTCGTCGCCTTCTGCGCGACTCTGCCGATCGTCGTCTCCGCACTGATCGGCGGACCCGTCATCGACCGGATCGGACGCCGCCGGGTCTCCGTCGCCTCCGACCTGGTGTGCGGCGTCGCCGTAGCCGCCATCCCGCTGCTGCACTACGCGGACGCCCTGGCGTTCTGGATGCTGTGCGCGCTGATGGCGGTCGGCGGACTCCTGCACACCCCCGGCAACACGGCCCGCTACGTCCTCGTACCGGATCTCGCCGAGCACGCCGGCACCACCCTCGCCCGCGCCGCCAGCCTCTTCGACGCCGTCTCGCGCGGCGCCCGGATGGTCGGGGCGGCGCTGGCCGGCGTACTGATCGCACTGGTCGGCGCGGAGACCGTACTGCTGCTGGATGCCGCGACGTTCCTGACGTCCGCGCTGCTGATCGCGGCCGGGGTGCGGGGGGTACGCGCGGCCGAGCCCCGCAAGGCCGCGGCGCCCGTCTCGCTGCGGGCGTACCGCACCGAACTGCGCGAGGGTTACACCTACTTGCTGAGCAACCGGCTGTTGCTGGCCGTCGTGGTGATGGTCCTCTTCATGAACGGCACCGATCAGGGCTGGAACGCCGTCCTGCTGCCGGTGCACGCCTCCGCCGAACTGGGCGGGGCCAGGGACATCGGGCTGCTCACCGCGCTGTTCGGCGCGGGCGGGCTGACCGGGGCGCTGCTGTACGGGGCGTTCGGGCACCGTTTCTCGCGGCGGGCCGTCTTCACGGTGTGCGTGGTGCTGTGCGGCGCGCCCAGGTATGCGGTCGCGGCACTGACCGGGACGACGCTGCCGCTCGCCGTGACCATGGCGCTGAGCGGCATCGCGGGCGGGGTGCTGAACCCGATCCTGACGACGGTGATCTACGGGAGCGTGCCGGACGAGCTGCGCAGCCGGGTCTCCGGGGTCCTCACGGCGGGCGGCGAACTGGCCATGCCGGTGGGCGGTCTCGCGGCCGGCCTGCTGGTGGAGAGCGCAGGCGCGAGAGGTGCGCTGCTGGCGATGGGTACGGTGTACCTGCTGGCGACGCTGAGCCCGATGGTGTTCCCGGTGTGGCGCACGATGGACGCGGCCGATTCCGGGTCCGAGTCCGAGTCCGGGGGCACGACGGCGGAGGCCTCGGCACCGGCCGCCGAGGTCAGCAGCTCGGGACCTTGCGCCCCTGCTCCAGCGCCTGGAGCGAGGACACCGCGCTCTTCAGAGTCGTGACCGGGATCAGCCGGAGCCCCTTGGGGAGCTCGGCACCCGCCTCCCTGCACTCGGCCTTCGGGACGAGGAAGACGGTCGCACCGTCGCGGTGCGCGGCCTGAGTCTTGAGCGACACTCCGCCGACCGCGCCGACCGCGCCGTTCGCCTGGATCGTTCCGGTGCCCGCGATGGTGCGGCCACCGGTGAGATCACCACCGGAGCCGTTGCCGTCGAGCTTGTCGACGATGCCGAGCGCGAAGAAGAGACCCGCGCTGGGGCCTCCGACATCGGCGAGGTGCAGGGTGACGTCGACCGAGCCCTTGGGCTTGCCGAGGTAGTTCAGAGCCGCGTCGACGGCGGAGTTCTGCGACTTCCTCATGTCCTCGAGGTTGTGCTTCTCGATCTCCTTCTCGGAGCCGCCGGCCGGGTAGACGGAGTTGCGGGGCAGAACCGCCCGGTCCGTACGGAACCAGCTGTCGACCACATCACCGATGCCGACATCGACGTTGGGCCCGGTCGCGACGATCGTCGTCATCCGCAGCTCGCCCTTGGTGGGGCGGGTGGGCGCGCCCTTGATGCTGATCACGGGGGTGCCGTGGTCCTTCCCGAGCACGTTCGCGGTCGTGCCGGGCTGCGCCAGCGTGAACGGCAGCGGCGCGAAGGCGGCCACGCCGAACAGGGCGAGGACGGGCAGGGCACACAGGATGAGGGTGCGGGGGCGCGAGAGACGAGTGAGCACCCGCCCAATCTAACCGCCGGGACGCTGGTACGGGCCGGGCGGTGGGTCGACCCGGCCCGTACCTACTGCCCGGCTGCCCGGCCCGGCTCCCGCGGAGGGCCGGGCCGGCCCGGCCGACCGCTTTGTCCTCAATCGCTGGACGGGCTTGATTTGGCCGGCCGACCGCCACCCGCGACAGGCCGGGCTCGAAATGCCCTACCGGAGCGCGTCCGCCACCTCGCGGGCCGCGTCCACGACTCGGGGGCCGACGCGTTCGGGTACGGAGTCCGAGAGCATCACCACGCCCACGCTCCCCTCGACGCCCGTCACCCCCATCAGCGCGGCCGCCGCCCCGCTCGCCCCGGCTTCCAGTTCGCCGTGGGTGAGGGTGAAGGCGGTCTCACCCACCGGCTTCTGTCGGGCGGCGAGGATCGCCCGGCCCGCGGCACCCCGGTCCAGCGGGTGACGGAAACCGGCCCGGTAGGCGACGTGGTAGTCGGTCCAGGTCGGCTCGACGACCGCGACCGCCAGCGCGTCACTCCCGTCGACCAGCGTGAGATGGGCGGTGGCCCCGATGTCCTCGGCGAGGGACCGCAGCGCGGGCAGCGCGGCTTCCCGCACGAGCGGATGAACCTGGCGGCCCAGGCGCAGCACGCCGAGGCCCACCCTGGCCCGGCCGCCCAGATCGCGGCGTACCAGGGCGTGTTGTTCCAGGGTGGCCAGCAGACGGTAGACCACGGTCCGGTTGACGCCGAGTTTGTTGGACAACTCGGTGACGGTCAGGCCGTGGTCGGTGTCTGCAAGCAGTTTGAGGACCCGTAGTCCCCGGTCGAGCGTCTGGGAGGTCTCCGCGGTCACGACGCCCTCTCCTCTTTGGTGAGCGGCGGCGGCTGGTTCCCACGGAATGTGTGCCACCGGTCCCAGCGGCGACGCACGGAGAGGCCGCCGGCCTGGCCAAGGCAACCGGCTGCGCTCCGCGGCGGCGTTGCCACGGGGCGTGCATTTTTTTCTGGACAGTAGCGAGCCAGTCCGCTCAGCGGAAGACCTCGTCCAGAATCCGGGCGTCAGCGGAAGTGGAGTTGCGGTGAAGAAACATAAGCGCCGGTCAGCGCGGCGTCGGCCGAAATCTGGACGTCTACGCGCGTCCAGGTCGGCCGACGCCTCGGCGGCACGTCCGTATACCGGACGTGAACGGGCGTTAACTCACCGTGAACGACTGTTGCACAATTTTTCCGTTCACGAGCACCTCGCAGGCTCTGATCGCCCTCGTCGCCGGGTCGCGGACGGCGAAGTTGAGGGCGAAGGTGCCGTCGAGTCCGATGACCCGGGTGACGTACGAGTCCGAGGTCTGCTTCCCGTCCGCGGTGCGGCCGGTCACCGAGACCGTGGCGACGGGGGCGAAGCCCCGGCCGGTCACCTGGACCACCGTGCCGACGGGCCCCTCGGACGGCGAGAGCGCGAAGGACGGTCCGGCGGGGACGGTCCCGTCCTGGACGGTGAACGCCGCCGTCTCGGTGCGCGGGTTGACGAGGACCTCCCGGACCCGGATCGCGACGGTGTCGGTGGCGTTGACCGTGAAGGTCTGCGAGAACGCCCCGTCCAGCCCGACCACCTTCGTCTTCACCGGGTCGGACGTCTGCGATCCGTCGGCCCGCAGCCCGACGACGGATACGGTGGCGACCTTCGCGAACCCCTGCCCGAGGACGGTGACGGCGGTGCCCTTCGGCCCGGCCGACGGGGTGAGGACGACGAAGGCCGGGGCGACGGTCAGCGGGGTGAGGGCCTGCGCTCCTCCCGCGGTGACCTGGAGCGCGTACACGGCGCGCGGGGTGGATCCGGCCACGGTGACCGTACCGGCGAGCGTTCCGTCGGCGTTGATCCGGAGGGTGGAGCCGCTGATCCGTGCGCTGTCGCAGGCGCTGCCGTCGGCGGCGCAGAGCGCGGCGGCCGGTGTGGCCCCGGTCGGCCAGTCGCCGCCGGAGAGGGTGATCGTTCCGCCGGGTTTGACCTTCGCCGCGCCTGCCGAGAGCGTCGCGGAGGCGTCGGTCACGGCGAACGGGGTGGTCAGTACGGTCGCCGGGTCGTTGCCCTCGTCGACCTGGATCGCGGCGATGGCCGGGTCGGAAACGGTGAAGTCGGCGCTGAACGTGCCGTCGGGGGTGCTCTTCACATAGACGGCGGTGTCATCGAGCGTCGCCCCGCTCGCGTCCAGGGCGACGGTGTTGATCCACCGGTCCTGGAAGTAGTTGCTGCCGGTGACCTTGATGACGCTGCCCAGCGGGGCGCCGGAGCGGGAGAGCGCAATGGTCCGCGGGCCGCCGGGGACGTACGCCTTGACGGTCAGAGGTGCGGTCGCCTCCTTCGTACCGTCGCCGACCTTCACCAGGTACGAACCGTCGGTCACGGTGCCGGCGGCAGCGAGCACCGCACTTCCGGTCAGCTCCCCCGAGCTGCTGATCGCGAGGGTGCTGGAGACGAACTTTCCGGTGTCGCAGCCACCGCCGTCCGCCGCGCACAGAGAGGGCACGGGGGTGGCACCGGCGGTCCACAGGCTGCCCGTCAGGGCAACCGCGGTGGACGGCCGGACGGCGGTGGTGGGCGCGGTCAGGGTGGCGGGCAGGCCCGCGGTGCCCTCGGCGGTGACGGTGCCGATGGAGCCGCCACCGCTGATCACGTCGCACGGGGTCTCGTAGGTGGAGCCGAGCACCTTCGTACGCGTCAGATTGCGTACCGGGGTGAAGGAGATCGGCCCCTTCGCACTGGCGGGGATGATGAAGTCCCCTTCGTACGGCGGGATCTCGATCGGCTTCCCGGACGGGATGTCGAGGTTGATCTGTGGTCCGGTGACGGTGACCGTGCCGGTCGCACCGCCCGACATGGCGAAGTCGATGCTGGGGGTGGTGGGCACATCGCTCAGGCTGAGCCCGCTGGTGGCGGGGGACGGGCCGAGGGTGACCTTGGCGTGGACCTTGCCGCCCGGGTCGACGACGGCCGGTGAGAGGTCGACGCTCATCTGCTGCGGTCCGGTGGCCTCGCCCTGTCCGGCGGGCAGGGTGCAGTGGACGGTCGGGGTGACCGTGCCGGCGTGGGCGGCGGGGGCGAGTGCGACGGTTGTGCCGGTCCAGGCCAGCACGGCCCCGGCGGTGAGGGCGACGGTGCGGCGTAACACCGCACCCGGCCTTTCGGATCTTCTCGATCCTTCCGGTCTTCTCGAGCTCGGCCGTACGGACATGCGGCTCCTCCATGACTACGGGAATTCTCCGAATTCGAAATGGCGACGCCCGCCTGCTCCCTTGCGATACGGAGCAGGCGGGCGTCTCCGGGTCTTTCCCCTGACGGCTCTCAGAGAAGAGTGAGTGTCAGGGTGGCGCTGTAATCTCCGGGCCGGGTGAATCCGGGAACCGTCAGTGTGAGATCGGCGTCCGCGTCGAACCGGCCGCCGGTGAACGGACGGGATCCATCCGGATTCATCCGGCAGAGGCTCGCCGCCTCACTCCCGAGCGCGGCGGGCGACCCGGCCACCGGCACCCCCGCACTCCCGTTCTGCGCCGTGCACTTGGGTGTCCACCGGACGGCGCCCGCCGGGATGGTGCCCCCGTCGGCGCTGGTGAAGCCGGTGAGGGTGGCGGTCAGGGACCAGCCGCTGTTGACGCCGCGGGCGTCCTCCACCTCGACCCGGTTGAGCCGGGAGCGCTGCACACCGCTGCCGGTGCCCAGGACCGTCGTACCGAAGTCGACGGTGTCGCCGTCCTGGACCATGGACAGTGTCCCGGCCCGGACCGAGGTGTTCAGCTTCTGGTCGGCACTGCCGCCGCCTCCCCCGTCCGTGGTGACGGTGAACGGGGTGGTCCGTACGGTGGCGGGGTCGTTGCCCTCGTCGGCCTGGACGGCGACGACGGCATCGGAGATCACGGTGAACTCGACGGCGAAGGTGCCGTCCGGGCCGCTCTTGACGTAGACCGCGCTGTCGTCGAGCCCGGTGCCCGTCGCGTCGAGGCCGATGACGTTGATCCAGCGGTCCGGGTTGTAGTTCTTTCCGCTGACCGTGATCACGCTGCCGACGGGTCCGCTGCTCCGCGAGAGCGAGATCTCGCGGTCGCCGGCCGCGACGGCCTTGACGGTGAGGGGAGCGGTGGCTTCCTTCGTGCCGTCGTTGACCTTCACCTCGTACGCGCCGTCCGGCACCGCTCCGGCCTCCGCGAGGGTGGCCGTACCGTGCAGCGTTCCGTAACTGTCGATGGTGAGGGTGTGGCCCTTGAACTTCAGCGGATCGCAGCCGCCACCGCCCACCGCGCAGAGCGAAGGCACGGGTGTACCGCCCGGCGTCCAGCCCGAACCACCCAGTTTTACAGTGGTGTTGGGGCGTACGGGATCGGCGGGGGCGGTCAGGGTGGCGGGCTCGGAACCGGTGCCCTCCACCGTGACGGTGCCGATGGAGCCGCCCCCCTCCACCACGTCGCAGGGCGTCTCGAAGACCGAGCCGAGCACCTTGGTCTGCGTCAGCGTACGGACCGGGGCGAAGGAGAGGTCGCCGGAGGCGTCCGCCGGGACCAGGAAGTCGCCCTCGTACGGCGGGAGTTCGATGGGCGTCCCGGCCGGGATGTCCATCGTGAACTCGGCGCCCCGCACGGTGACGGTACCGGTGGCCCCGCCGGACATGGCGAGGTCGAGGCTGGGGATGGTCGGCACATCGTCCAGCGCGAGAGCGCTGGTGGCGGGGGACGGGCCGAGGGTGACCTTCGCATGCACCTTGCCGCCCGGGGCGACGACCGCGGGCGACAGCTCGACGGTCATCTCCTGCGGCCCGGTCGCCTCCCCCTGGCCGGCGGGCAGGGTGCAGTGGACGGTCGGGGTGACCGTACCGGCGGCCTGCTGTCCGGCCGGTGGCGCGGCCTGGGCGGTGGCCCCGACGCAGCTCAGGGACAGTACGAAGCAGGCAGCGAGCAGACCGGTCACGCCAGGTCTTCGTCGTCGAATCACCAGACACCCCTCCATGGCCCATTGATTTGCGCACATTGAGGAGGTCGCACGCAGAGAAGTCAAGAGAGAATTGACTGATCCTTATGCGGAGAATGATCGTTATCTGAAATGCCCGAAAAGCATTTCTACAAGCACTTTCCACGCGCCTGTTGACATCTCTTGACATCTCCGAAGATCACAGTTTCACTGCATCCGACATGCCGGGCCCGGCACGCAGTTCCGCAAGAAGATCGCATACGGCGATTTCTTCGAATCCGCGGAATTCAACCGGAAGGAGTCCCTCCCGTCATGTCGATCACTTCTGTACGGCCGTCGAGAGTACGGCCGTCGAACCGAAGACGCGTCCGCGTCCCGCTCGTGCTCACCGCGGCCTGTTCCGCGGCCGCCGCGCTCGCCCTGGCGCCGTCGGCCCAGGCGGTGACCCCGCTCATCGCGACGGCCACGTACGACTGCGGAACCTGGGGCCACGGTGTCGCCACCCTGACCGCCGCCGACTCGGGCACGTCCAAGACCATCAAGATCAACTCCACCGCGATCACCATGCCGATCGGCTCCAGTGCCGACCCGAACAGCATCACGACGACGCTCAAGCTCACCAAGACCTCGGGCGGCGTCACCAGTCAGGTGCAGTTCTCCGGGAAGACCAACCCCGGCATGACCGGCCCCAACCCGATCACTCTGGGGCCGCTGAAGCTCACCTCCGGCACCCTGGCGGCGGGTGACCGCACCGATTCCGTGGTGCTGGCCACTCCCCCGAGCGCCACCAACTGGTCACTGCAGATCGTGGCGTCGTCCCCGACGTCGGCCACGGTTCCGTGCGTGGCCACGCTCAACCAGTCCGCACCGTTCGTCTGGTAGCCGTACGTAAGACATCCACTCACCCGGCAACGACGCCCGACCCGCATCCGGCAACCGCACCCGGCGACCGCACCCGATCCGCACCCGGCAGCCGAGCCTGATCGCACCTGATCCGCGCCAACGACGCCGGCCCGGGGCGAGGACCGCTGTCCCCGCCCCGGGCCGGCACTTCACGAGAGCGTCCTCACGTCATACGCGTGGCCCACTCCTGAACCTTCTTGATCCGCTGCTGGATCTGCCCGGCCGTGGCCTCCGCACTCGGCGGCCCGCCGCACACCCGCCGCAGTTCGGTGTGGATCACTCCGTGCGGCTTGCCGCTCTGGTGCGTGTACGCCGACACCATCGTGTTGAGCTGCTTGCGCAGCCCCAGCAACTGCTTGTGCGTGACCACCGGCCGCGCCTCGGCCGGCTTCTCCAGCAGATCGGCTTCCCCGGCCGGCTTCTGGCGGCTGTGCGCGATCTGCCGGGTCTGCCGCTTCTGGAGCAGCAGCTGCACCTGATCGGGTTCCAGGAGCCCCGGAATCCCCAGGTAGTCCTGCTCCTCCTCACTCCCCGGGTGCGCCTGCATGCCGAACTCGGCACCGTCGTACAGCACCCGGTCGAAGACCGCGTCGGATTCGAGGGCCTCGAAGGGCAGCTGCTCCTCGGTCTCCTCGTCCTCCAGGCGTTCCGCGTCGGCGAGGAGCTTGTCCTCCTCCGAGAACGGGTTCTCCTCGTCGCTGCCCTTCTTGGGCTTGTCGAGGACGTGGTCCCGTTCGACCTCCATCTCGTTGGCGAAGTCGAGGAGCATCGGAATGGTCGGCACGAAGACGGAAGCGGTCTCGCCACGCCTGCGCGAGCGCACAAAACGGCCGACGGCCTGCGCGAAGAAGAGCGGCGTGGAGATGGTGGTGGCGTACACGCCCACGGCGAGGCGCGGCACGTCGACGCCCTCGGACACCATGCGGACCGCGACCATCCAGCGCGATTCGTCCTCGCTGAACTGGTCGATCTTCTTCGACGCGGCCTTCTCGTCGGAGAGGACCACGGTGGCCTTCTCGCCCGTGACCCTCTTGAGGATCTTGGCGTACTCGCGCGCCGACTCCTGATCGGTGGCGATGACGAGCCCACCGGCATCCGGAATGCCCTTGCGCACCTCGGTCAGCCGCTTGTCGGCGGCGCTCAGCACATTGGGGATCCAGTCCCCGGTGGGCGACAGGGCGGTACGCCAGGCCTGCCCGATGGCGTCCTTGGTCATCGGCTCGCCGAGCCGGGCGGCGATCTCGTCACCGGCCTTGGTGCGCCAGCGCATGTTGCCGCTGTAGCTGAGGAAGATCACGGGCCGGACGACACCGTCGGCGAGCGCGTTGCCGTAGCCGTACGTGTAGTCGGCCGAGGAGCGCCGGATGCCGTCGTTCCCCTCCTCGTACACGACGAAGGGGATCGGGTTGGTGTCGGACCGGAACGGCGTACCGGTGAGCGCGAGGCGCCGGGTGGCCGGGTCGAACGCCTCCTGGCAGGCCTCGCCCCAGGACTTCGAGTCACCGGCGTGGTGGATCTCGTCGAGGATCACGAGGGTCTTGCGCTGCTCGCACCGGTTGCGGTGCAGCATCGGCCGGACGCCGACACCCGCGTAGGTGACCGCGACGCCGTCGTACTCCTTGCTCAGCGGGCCCGCGCTGTACTCGGGGTCGAGCTTGATCCCTATCCGGGCCGCTGCCTCGGCCCACTGCTTCTTCAGGTGCTCGGTCGGCGCGACGACGGTGACCTGCTGCACCACATGGTGGTGCAGCAGCCATGACGCGAGGGTCAGCGCGAAGGTGGTCTTCCCCGCGCCGGGGGTGGCGACCGCGAGAAAGTCGCGCGGCTGCTCCTGGATGTACTTCTCCATGGCGCCCTGCTGCCAGGCTCGCAGCTTGCCGGCCGTGCCCCAGGGGGCGCGGCCGGGAAAGGCGGGTGAGAGGTGGTGGGAGGCGGTAGTAGTCACGGTCTCCGGTTCGGGTCTCTCGGGTACGTGGGGCGCTGTCCGTACGGGCCGGGACGGACTCGTACGCGATACGACAACCGGGCCACCTTACCGGGGGGCGAGGCGTGAACCGCCTCGAACTACGCCGCCCCGCACGGAATTGCGATGGCTGTCACACGTCGTCGACGACCAGTTCGCGCAGCCCGTGAGAGATGACTTTCACCTCGTCCATTTCCCCCATGGCCACCGCGATGACCAGGCGTTCCGCAGCATCGATGTCCGGACGAAAATCGATCCCGTTCATCGCGAGGAAGGTCACGCACGACAACCAGGCCGTCCGTTTGTTGCCGTCGAAGAACGGGCGATTGATCGCCAAGGACTGCAGGAGAGCGGCGGCCTTGTCGATCAGGTCCGGGTACGCCTCCTCGCCGAACATGGCTGCGGAGGGACGGTGCGCCGCCGATTCGAGGAGCCCGGCGTCGCGCACGACGACGTGCATGTCCGCACAGGCGTGTTCGGCGATGACGAGGATGTCCTCGGAGGTCAGGTAGACACAGGTCACTTGAGCCGCTCCATGAGCTCGCTCCACTTGGCCGCCTGCTCCTTGGCCGCCTTGCGGACGATGGCCTGCTGAGCGGTCCTGGCCAGGTAGTCATCCACGGCCTGCAGCAGTATGGCGTGCATGCTGGTCCCCTCCTGCTCCGCTCGCTGCTTGAGGGCCTCGGTCTGATCGTCACGAAGACGCAGGTTCATAGCCATACCAAAACGGTACCACCAAGTGGGGCCAGAGTGGTACCAGCT
Source organism: Streptomyces sp. NPDC088246 (assembly GCF_044741025.1). Taxonomy (NCBI): domain Bacteria; kingdom Bacillati; phylum Actinomycetota; class Actinomycetes; order Kitasatosporales; family Streptomycetaceae; genus Streptomyces; species Streptomyces sp. NPDC088246. The sequence goes on along the minus strand of NZ_JBIURV010000001.1, from coordinate 66,876 downwards.
ACCGCGTCCGCACCCGCGCCGCCACCCACGCCCCCACCAGCGCCACCCCCGCCATCGGCAGGAAGACCACCGCGAACGCCCCCGGATGAGACCCGGAGGCCCCCGCCTCCGCCGCCTCGTACACGGCCCCCATCGCACCGCCGCCGAGCGCGGCGAAGGCGGCTCCACCCGCGGCCAGCAGCAGGACGTTCGACAGCCCGTCGGAGATCTGGAGGGCGGCCGAGTTCGCCCCCGCCTCCTCCGGCGCCGACAGCTTCAGCAGCAGCACGCTCGTCGATGCCATCACCATGCCCATGCCGAAGCACCCGAAGGCCCACGCCACCGCCACGGTCCAGACCGGCACCCAGTCGATCAGCACGGACGGCGCGGCCGCGATCGCCGCGGCGACCAGCACCATGCCGCCCACCATCAGGCGCTCCCGGTACGGCTCAAGGCGCGGCCTGGACTGTACGTACGAACCGAGCGCCCAGGTCCCGCCCCCGGCCGCGAGCGAGAGCCCGGCCATCGTCGGGCTCAGCCCGCGCTGGGTCACCAGCATCAGCGGTACGAACGACTCGGCGGCGATGAACGACCCGGCCGCCACCCCGCGCAGCAGCACCACCGAGGGCAGCCCGCGCGCCGCCCGGCCCGTGCCCGGGGGCAGCAGTCCGCGCACGGCGGGGACGAGCAGGGCGACCCCCCCGACGGCCGGAAGCAGCGCGAACCAGTTCCGCTCCTGCCCCGCGTACTGGAGCAGCCCGGCCCCGACCGAGATCCCGAGCGCGAGCACGATGCGGCGCCGGTCGTACGGCTCGACGGGTGCCGCCGGATCGGCCGGCCCCGAGGCCCGTCGCCGGATCGCGGGCAGCGCGAGCGCCAGCGGGAACACCACCAGCACGGGAATGCCGATGAAGACCCACCGCCACCCCAGGTGCTCGGTCACACTCCCTGCGGCGAGCGGCCCGACGACGGACGGGATCACCCAGCTCGCGGCGAACGCGGCCATGATCGACGGCCGCAGACGCTCCGGGTAGGCCCGGCTGATCACCACGTACAACGCCACGATCACCAGCCCGCCGCCGAGCCCCTGGACGGCCCGCCCGGCGATGAACGTCCACATGCTGCCCGCCGTACCGGACAGCAGCAGCCCCACCCCGAACGCACTGATCCCGGTGGCCAGCGGCCCCAGCGGCCCGCGCCGGTCCGCCCACTGCCCGGAGAGGACCATGGCGAACAGGCTGGTGGTGAAGTACGCGGAGAACGCGAACGCGTAGAGCGGGATGCCGTGCAGCTCACGGGCGGCGACCGGCATCGCGGTCCCCACGGCGGTCGCCTCGAAGGCGATCAGGAACACGACGGAGACGATGCCGATGCTCAGCGCCCGATAGGTCCGCCCGAGCACCCCTTCGGATTCGGCGGGCGGGACCGGTATCGCCGCTTCGACGGCAGTGCCGGTATCGGTACCGGCGTCTCGTGGTTCCAGGGCACTCATGAGCCCAAGAGTAAGGGGCAAGATCTTATGTGGCCCCTGTCGCGAGACGGTCCGCCGCTCGTACGTTGGTCGTAGGACCGCGGAGCCGATCGTGAACGCGGTATGGCAGTCGCATTGCGGCCCGCCCCGCACCCTTGAGCAGCGTGGACACCCGGCCCTACGGTCGAACCACAACGAGGAACACACGGCCGTGTGCCCGAGTGGTTCAGGGGCTCGACTGCAACTCGAGTTACACCGGTTCGAATCCGGTCACGGCCTCCACGCAGTAAGCCCGCCCAGCACGCGTCATACGCCGCGCCGGGCGGGCCTCGGCATTTTCAGGAACACCCCTGGGCCCTGAGCGCGGACGGTGCGAAACCGTTGATGAATTCCTTCAGTGCTTTGCGGCGGTCGACGACGTCCTCGGGTACCGGCTTGGATTCGCCGAGTTCGACAAGGACGGCGTACTTCCGTGGGGAACCCTGATCTGCATCGGGTGCCCGCATACGAAAGGCGACCACCCCACGCGCGGCGCGGGCAGTCGCCTTCTCTCGTATGGTCCGGAGATCAGGAGGCGATCGTCGTCTCTTCCTTGAGCGCTTCCTTCACCATCTCCTGCAGGTGTGCCTCGTCCTCCTTGCTGAGCGAGGTCTGCACGAGCTGACCGCCGAACTTGACGATCTCGGGGATGACCTTGTCGCGGACGGACGTCTTGACGAGCACGAAGACGGCGGCGGCGCCGGGCCGGAGATTGGCGCTCAGCTCCTTCATGAAGTCGTCGTTGACGCCGGTGTCGACGGCGGACCCTCCGGCGGCGCCGGCCGCGGCGCCCACCGCTGCACCGAGGAACGGCACGAGGAAGAGCAGCCCGATGACGCTCCCCCACAGCGCGCCACCCGCGGCACCGTTACCCACGTGGTTGACGGCCTGATGGAGCTTGATCTTGCCGTCCTTCTCACGCCGTTCGACGACGACGACGTCCTCCAGCTCGACGAGGTGCTCGCGGTTCATGGACAGCAGCTTGTCCCGGACCCGGTCGGCGGTGGCGAGATCGTCGTAGGCGATGACGAACAGATTGCTCATGCGGCTGACTCCTCCGGTTGGTGCGTTACCGCACCAACCATAGAGGAACTGTTTGTAAATAAGACATTAGGTCCGAATGCATCGGCCCTCCAGCCGCTTCAGCGGTCCGTTCCGGCCCGCGTCTCTTCCCCCATACGCAACGCGATGGCATCACCTGCACCGTGAGGTGGTTCATCCGCCGCATGCACTCCAGCAGATGCAGCAGTTGTTCCTTCAACACCTCAGCGCCGCCGAGCGTCCGGCCCAGGATCGACTCCTCGATGACGAACCCGGCATACGGCGGCGGCGTGCGCATCAGCACCGCCTGCCGTTCCAGCCGAGCCTCGACGTGCCGGACGATCTCGTCCTCGGTGTACGCGGGTTTGCGTGCCCGGTACAGGGCGTACGCGTACGCCTCCGTCTGGAGCAGCCCCGGGATCAGCATCGTCTCGTACGCGCTGACGACCCGAGCCTTCCGCTCCAGCCGCGCCCAGCCCAGGAACTTCGCCGGGTACTTCTCCTCGTCGATCAGCTCGACGCACGCCTCCAGCGCACCACCCGCGTCAAAGACCCGGTCCGCGTCGGCCAGCAGTTCCAGCGTCGGAATACGCTCCGCCCGCTCGACCGCCCCCATCAGCGACTCCGAGATCAACAGCTTGTCCGCCGCGTCCTTCTGCGTGAGCCCGGCCCGTACCCGATGGATACGAAAGGGGAGTTCGTGGACGTGGAGCTGCTGTACGGGCTGGTGATGGCGCAGTTGGCGCCGGAGGAGGGGTGAGGCGGGCGCCCGGATGCACCATTGCACTGTGCCATGTCACATGGTTCACTCGCGGACAATGAGGCCGGCTCGGGAGGTGCCGGGTGTCCGCACGGTCGATCGAGGAGACCTTTGCCGCGCCGGCTGAACCCCTCTGTGCTCATGGCCTGACGGCCCGCCCCGCTGTCCCGTATCAGGATCGGACCCCACCATGACCATCACCGACATCCGCACCGTCGACTATCACGCCGGCGGTGAGCCGTTCCGGATCGTCACCGACGTGCCCGGGATCGCGGGCGACACCGTGGCGGACAAGCGTGTGAGCGCGATCTCCGATCCCGGGATCGACGGGCTGCGTGCCCTGCTGTGCTCCGAGCCCCGCGGCCACGCCGACATGTACGGCGGGTTCATTGTTCCGCCCGACGACGCGGGGGCCCATTTCGGTGTGCTCTTCTGGCACAAGGACGGTTTTTCGACCGCCTGCGGTCACGGCACCATCGCTCTTGGCGCGTGGGCGGTGCGTAGCGGCCGGGTTCCGATCGATCCCAGCGGGGTCACGGAGGTGGTGATCGACGTGCCCTCGGGGCGGGTCCGCGCCCATGTGGCCACCGACGGCGACCGGGTCGTCAGCGTCGACTTCGTCAGTGTTGCCAGCTACGTCCTGCACGACGAGGTGGCGGTTCCGACCTCGCGCGGGGAGGTCCGGTGCGGGATCAGCTTCGGCGGCGCGATTTATGCTCACGTCCCGGCCGCAGCGGTCGGCCTCGACGTGAGTGTGGCCTCGCTTGCCGCGCTGATCGAGCTGAGCCGCGAGATCAAGGGCTTCCTCAACCCCACCGCCTTCGCCGGGCACCCGCTCGACGACAGGCTGAGCGGCATCTACGGCGTCATCTATATCGACGACCAGGGAATCGGCCCGGACGGCAGCCTGCGGCAGCGCAATGTCACCGTGTTCGCCGACGGTGAGGTCGACCGTTCGCCCTGCGGGTCGGGCACCTGCTCGCGGGTTGCCGCGTTGCATTCCACCGGCCGGCTCAAGCCCGGCCAAGTGCTCGCGCACAGCTCGATCACCGAGGCGACCTGGCTTGCGCGGGTGCAAAGGACCACGCACGAGGCAGGCCGGGAGGCCGTGGTGCCGGTGGTCACCGGCCGGGCCTACCAGACCGGCGAGCACCGGTTCGTCGTCGACCCCGACGACGACATGGTGCCGGGTTTCGTGCTTCGTTGAGGGGGAGTCACAACGTCAGCGCTCTATGGCAGTTGGGCGCTGGAGTCGGCCGCAGACAGGCCGCATGTCCTCGGCATTCTCCGAGGGAGATACGGAATTCGCCTCGATGGCGGCAGCGCCCGGAGGCGGCACCGGAACCGATGCGGTCTCCGGGTCGCACCCGCAACCCGGAGACCGCCATCCGCACAGGGCTCAGGACTTGGGGGCTGCCACCGCCGCCTGGGGTCGGATCGGGAGGCGGTTGATCGGGCGGCCGGTGGCGGCTCGTACTGCTGCGGCCACTGCTGCGGGGGAGGTCACCACGGGGATCGCGGAAGCGGGCTTGGCTCCGAAGGGGGCGACCACGTCGCGTTCTTCGACGAGTTTGACAATGCGAATGTCCGGTGCGTCCAGGGAGGTCGGCAGCGCGTAGCCGGTGAGGTCGGGGTGGCGGATCAGGCCTCGGGCGCTGCGGAGGTTCTCGGTGAGGGCGGCGCCGATGCCCTGGGTGATGCCCGCCTCGATACGGGTCGCCAGCTGGGACGGGTTGAGGACCCGGCCGACGTCCTGGGCGACCGCCATCTCCACGACCCGTACGGAGCCGAGTTCGATGTCCACGTCCACCACCGCGCGGATCGCGCAGAAGGCGAGGCCGACGAAGGCATCGCCCTGGCCCGACTCGTCCAGGGGCTCGGTCGGGTGGGGCCGGCACTGGGCGGTGGCCCAGAGTTCCTTGCCGTGCATCTCTTCCGCGACCGTCGTGGACAGCACCCCGTCGTACGAGGTGATCTTGCCGCCGGAGATCTGCAGCAGCTCAGTGGACATGCCGAACTTGTGGGCCAGGGGCTGGAGAAGCTGTGTGCGGACCATCTTGGCGGCGCGTTCCACCGCTCCTGCCGAGACCCAGGTGTGGCGGCCGTGCGTCGCCGGGCCCGCCGGGGGCTGGTCGGTGTCGACGGACGCTACGTGCACCTCTTCGATGCCCAGGGTCTCCTGAACCACCTGACGGGCGAGGGTCGAGAAACCCTGGCCCGTCTCGACCGCGGCGCAGATGACCGTCGCGATGCCGTCATGGACCCTGACCGTGGCCGTGGAGACCTCGTCGGCGCCCTCCGCCCCGAGCATGTGGACCATGCCCAGCGCATAGCCGACCCCTCGGCGCACCGCACCGGGCTCGCCCGCGCCCTCCGGGCCGCCGGGGAGCAGCCAGTCGTCCTCCGGGGCGTCCTTGGGGAGAGCCGGGAGGGGGAAGTCCCTTACGGATTGCAGTAGTTCGGCTACCGGCGCCGGGCAGGTCACCGTCTGGCCGGTGGGGAGGATGTCGCCGGTGGACAGCGCATTGCGCAGGCGCAGCTCGGCCGGGTCGATGCCCAGCTTGGCGGCCAGCTTGTCCATCTGGCCCTCGTACGCCGCGCAGACCTGCATCGCGCCCTCGCCGCGTACATGGCCCGACGGCGGGTTGTTCGTACGGACCGCCCAGCCCTCGATGAAGGCGTGCGGAACGACGTAAGGACCGCAGGCGAAGGCCACCGCTGCGGCGAGGGACTCCGACGAGGCGTCGGCGTACGCGCCCGCGTCGAGCAGGATCTGTGCCTCGACCTTCACCAGCCGGCCCTCGGCGTCAGCGTGGTGGCGGTAGCGGAGCAGCGTCGGGTGGCGGTGGGCGTGGCCGAGGAAGGACTCCTCGCGGGTGGCGGCCAGTTTGACCGGGCAGCCGGTGCGCAGGGCGAGCAGCCCGAGTGGGAGCTGGAAGCCGGGGTCCTCGCGGTCGCCGGTCGCGCCGGGGACGCCGGTGACGACGAGCTTCACCCGGTCCGGTTCGAGGCCGAAGCAGGCGGCGGCGAGATCGCGGTCGGTGTGCGGGTCGGTTGAGGCGGTGTAGATCTCCACGCCGCCATCGGGGCGGGGCACGGCGAGTCCGGCCTCGGCACCGATCGGGGCCGGGTCCTGACGGCCGATGCGGTACAGGCCCTCGACGACGACCTCGCCGGTGGCATCCGGGTCGCCGTAGCACAGCGGGATGTGGCGGATCAGATTGCCGTCGGGGTGGAGCGGTTCGGCGGCGAAGGCCTTCTCCGGGTCGGTGACCGGTTCGAGGACCTCGTACTCGACGGCAATGGCCGCGGCGGCGAGGCGGGCCGTGTCGGGGTGGTCGGCGGCGACTGCGGCGATCGGCTCGCCGTGGTGGCGCACCAGGTCGGAGGCGAAGACCGGGCGGTCGACGACCCTGCGCCCGTACACACCCTCCCCGGGTACGTCCTCGTGCGTGACGACGGCCCGTACGCCCGGCATCTCGACGGCGGCCGAGGTGTCGATGGACAGGATGCGGGCGTGCGGGTGTGGGGAGCGAAGGACGGCCGCCCACAGCAGGCCCTCGGCCCAGAGGTCGGCGGCGTACGGGAAGGTGCCCTCGGTCTTGGCACGCGCGTCGGCGGGCGGGAGGGAGACGCCGAGGCCGAGTGCGGGCGGCTCGGTGTCGGGGCCTTCGACCGGCGGGGTGGTGATCCGTGTGCTGGTCGCGTTGGCAGCGGTGGCTGCGTCGTTGCTCACGCCATGCCTCCGTCCTGCAGGTGCGGCTGAACACTACCCGCACCGGGGGCCGCCTGGTGCGGGATGCGGGCCTCGTCGGACTCCGGGGACGAGGAGTCCGACGAGGCGGGATCGGTGCTCGCCTCGCGGCCCGCGATGACCTCGTTCACGGCGTCGAGGACGCCCCGGTAGCCGGAGCAGCGGCAGAGGTTGCCGCAGAGCGCCTGACGCGTCTCCAGTTCGCTGGGGGCGTGGTTGCCCTCCAGCAGGTCGTGGACGGTCATGGCCATGCCGGGGATGCAGAAGCCGCACTGGACGGCACCGCACTTGGCGAGGGCGCGCTGGACGTCCGACGGCTCGCCGTCCACGGCCAGGCCCTCGACCGTTCGGACCTCGCTGCCGGCCGCGGTCGCCGCGGGGACCAGGCATGAGGCGACCAGACGGCCGTCCACCTGGACGTTGCAGGCACCGCACTCGCCCTGCGAGCAGCCGTCCTTGGCACCGGCGAGGCCGAGGCGCTCGCGGAGCACGTAGAGGAGCGACTCGCCGATCCAGGCGTCGGTGACGGGGCGGTCGGCGCCGTTCACATGCAGGACGTAGGAGGCGGCGGGGTGCTCGCTGGGCAGCGGTGAGGCTTCGGGCGCGGCGTCCAGTGGTGGTGCGTCCGGGACCGTGTCCGGCTCGGAGCCGGGTGCCGATTCGGCCGGCGGCTCTGCCGGGTGGTGCTCGGGCGTGGCCTCCACCGGGTGCTCGGCCGGGGTGTCGGCCACCGGGGCGGTGTCGGGGGTCGGGGCGGTGTCGGCCGCCGGGACGGTGTCAGGCGTCGGGGCGGTGTCAGGGGTCGGGACCTGTGCGAGGTCCACCCCGAGAGCGGGCGTGTCTCCGGCAGCGGGCACGGGCATGTCGTCGGCAGCCGTCCTCGGTGCTGCCTCCGGGGCCTGGAGGGTGCTGTCTTCGTACGCGGGCGGCTCCACCACGGGCGCGGAATCGGCTCCCGGCGCGTGCTCCGGCTCGACGTCCGCTCCGGGTGCCGGCTGCTCCACCGCGGGCTCGGGATCGGGCTCCGCGACCGGCTGCTGTGTCGCCCACGGTGCGGGCGCACCGCCCGGCAGCGTGGCCGGCGGGGTGCGGTCCGCGTACCACTGGGAGGCCAGAGCCGACGCCGCGAACTCGCCGGACTCCTCGGGGAGGTCACCGTCGGCGACCGGAATCGTCCACTGCCCGGTGTGGCCGGCGGGGTCGGCATGCCCACTGTGCCCGGCCTGACCGCTGTGGTCGACCGAAGCGGCGTGACCGGCCTGACCACTGTGGTCGGCCGAAGCGGCGTGACCGGCCTGACCACTGTGGTCGACCGAAGCGGCGTGACCGGCCTGACCACTGTGGTCGGCCAAAGCGGCGTGACCGGCCTGACCACTGTGGTCGGCCAAAGCGGCGTGACCGGCCTGACCACTGTGGTCCGCGTAACCGCCGAACTCGGCGAACTGGGTGGACTCGGCGGACTCGGTGAAGTTCCACTGGCCCGTCGCGGCCGGCGTCTCCTGGTACTGCTCCTGCTGCGGGTACTCGTACCCGTACTGCGGCTGCTGCTGGTTCGGGTCCGGCCAGTGCACCGCGTCGGATGCCGGCTGCTCCGCTCCCGTACCCCGCTCCTGCTGGCTCTGCGTCTGCATGACCCAGCTGCCCGTGGCCGCCGGGTCGAGCCCGGCCGCGGGGGTCAGCGGCAGGATCATCGGCGGTACGTAGCCATGGCCGGGCGCGGCCAGCGGGATGTCCGCCAGGTCCTCCGGCGGCAGGTGGACGAAAGCCGTCGCCTCGGCGTCGTACTCGCCGCCCTGCGGCGTCGGCTGCCAGCCCCCGTGCTGCGGCTGCTCCCGCTGCCCGTACTGATCGTTGTGGTCCTCGTTGCTCACGACAGTGCCCTCCCCAGCGCTCGTCGGGCCAGCGCGGCGACGGTTCGCCGCAGATGCAGTACGGCGGGGGGCAGCGGTGGCGCCTCTCCCCCGTCGGCGGGCGGTGCCTCGTCCGGGATGCAGGCCGCGGCGACGTACTCGCCGAACGCGGCCAGCGCATCGGGTGCCAGGCCCCGTTCGCCGTCCCAGTCGATCAGTGAGGCGATCCAGCGCTCGGCCTCCAGCGGCCGCAGCGGCATCGGCGCGATGGCACCGACCGCGCAGCGCACTCCGCGCCGGGCCGGGTCGAGGACGATCGCGACGGATGCCGTGGCGCGGCCGGGACCGGTGCGGCCGGTGGCCTTCAGGAAGACCTGGGGGGCGTGCAGCAGCGGTACCCGGACGAAGCCGATCAGTTCGGCGGGTTCGAGCATGTCGCGGCCGGCCAGCAGGTGCGAGACCGGGATCTCGCGGCGGGCGCCGCCGGGGCCCGCGATGACGAGCTCGGCCTCCAGCGCGGCGAGCACCGGCAGGGCGTCACCGGTCGGGGCGGCGGTGGCGATGTTGCCGCCGAGTGTTCCGGCGTTACGGATCTGGGGCGGGCCCGCGGCGCGCGCGGACGCGGCCAGGGCGGGGATGAGAGCGGCGAAGTCGGGCCGCCCCATGCGTGCGTGGGTGAGTCCGGCGCCGAGCAGGGCGTGGCCGTCCTGGTAGTGCCAGCCGCGGAGCTCGCTGATCCGGCCGAGGCCGACCAGCCCTGAGGGGCGCAGCAGCCCCTTGTTGACGGCCGACATCAGGTCTGTACCGCCTGCTACAGGAACGGCGGCGGGCATGGCGCCCAGCGCCGCCACGGCCTCGTCGAGCGAGGCCGGCAGCGTCACGGACTGCGTCGCCTGCGGTGCGTGCGTGGTCAACCCAGCTGCCCCTTCCCGGTGTCCCGGCTGTCCGGCTTGTTTCGCCGTACGGTACGTGCTCAAAGCCTGGACGTGGCAACTCTGGCACATCTTCCGACCGGCCCGACGCGAGGGTCCGCGAAGGGCGTATCCGTCCCCGACCAGGGGGATGGTCCCGATTCACCCCGCTTCGACGCGGAGTGCGAATTGCCACTCTTCGGCGAGCCTTGTACGGCTTGTTCCGTTCCGGCTGTTCCGGTCCGGCGGGGGTGCATTCCGGTCCGGCGGTGACGCGTTCCGGTCCGACTGTGGCTGCTTCCGGCTGCTCCGTGCCTACGGGACGCGTTCCGGTATTCCGTTCCGGCTGCGATGCGTTACGGGGAACGGCCGCCGGCCGTCACGCTCCCGGGGAGGGTGACGGCCGGAGCCGGAGCGCGACCGGTATCACACGTTCGGGGGCGGTCCCTCAAGGGGGCGCCCGAGGACGCCAGGGCGCTGCTGCCGGGGCAACGGGCCGCTCGGCGGCCGGTAGTCGACTCCGAGCGCGTCAAGTCGGGCGTAGTGCGTGGTCATTCGGCGTTCGAAGTCGGTGAAGTCCCGTTCGACGGAGGCGGGCAGGGGCGACCAGGCGACCTCCGCGAACGCCACGAGGCGCGGGAAGACCTGGTAGTCGACGCGGGCCCGGTTCTGCATGACCTCGGTCCAGACATTGGCCTGGGTGCCGAGGATGTGACGGGCCGCCTCCTCGGAAAGGCCCGGAGGTACGGGTTCGAAGCGGTAGACGTCCTCCAGAGTGCGGATGAAGCCGATGGGCATCGGCTCGTCGGTGCCGCCGTCCTGACGGTGGTCCAGGTACACGTGCTGCTCCGGGCACATCACCACGTCGTGGCCGGCCTCGGCGGCGGCGATGCCTCCTCCGTAACCCCGCCAGGACGACACGGCGGCGCCCGCCGGGAGGCCGCCTTCGAGGATTTCGTCCCAGCCGATGAGCCGGCGTCCGCGTGCGGTGAGCCAGGTGTCGAAGTGCCGGATGACCCAGGACTGCAGCTCGTCCTCGTTGGCCAGGCCGAACTCCTTGATCCGGGCCTGGGCGGCCGGGGACTCCTTCCACTGGTCCTTGAGGCACTCGTCGCCGCCGATGTGGATGAACGGCGAGGTGGCGGCGGGGAAAAGACCGAGGACCTCTTCGAGGACTCCCTCGAAGAAGCGCAGGGTGTTGTCAGTGGGGGCGAGTACGTTCGGGTTGATGCCCCAGGTGTCCCAGACGGAGAGGGTGGTGGTGTCGATGACGTCGGTGTTGCCCAGTTCGGGGTACGCGGCGATGGCGGCCTGCGAGTGGCCCGGGATGTCGATCTCGGGGACGACGCGGATATGCCGCTCGGCGGCGTACGCGACGATCTCGCGGATGTCGTCCTGCGTGTAGTAGCCGCCGTGCGGGGTCTCGTCCCACAGTTCGGAGGCCCGGTGGCCGTGCTTGGTACGGGACCGCCAGGAGCCGACCTCGGTGAGCCGGGGGTAGCGCTTGATCTCGATGCGCCAGCCCTGGTCGTCGGTGAGGTGGAAGTGAAAGACGTTCAGCTTGTGCGCGGCAAGGAGGTCGAGGTAGCGCAGGACGTCGTCCTTGGGCAGGAAGTGCCGGGCCACGTCGAGCATCATGCCGCGCCAGGGGAAGCGGGGGCTGTCCTCGATGTCCGCGAAGGGGACGGCCGGCCGGCTGCCGGGGCTGATGGGAGCGCGCCGGAAGGCTTCGTTCCCCAGAAGCTGTCGGAGGGTCTGGGCGCCCCAGAAGACCCCGGCGGGGCTGCCGCCAGTGATCTCGACGCCGAAGGGCCCTACGCCCAGCTGGTAGCCCTCGGGCTCCAGGGCCGGGTCGATGCGCAGCCGGATGGTGTTGTCCCTGCCCTCGGCGCCCGGGGCGAGCGGCAGGCCGAAGGCGGCGCCGAGGGTGGAGCGCAGCCAGCGTTCGGTGTTCTCGGTGCCGGGGGCCGCCGTGATGGTGGTGGAGGGGTTCAGCGGGAAGGCGCCCCGCCCCTCGTCACCAACTGCACCGACGTGCACGGGTGCCGGGATCAGTTCCATGTCCATGGCGTCAGTCCTTTACCGCTCCGCCCAGTCCCGAGACCAGACGTTGCTGTACGAGTACGAAGAAGACCAGTACGGGAATGGTCATCACCGTCGAGGCTGCCATGATCCCTCCCCAGTCGTTCTCGTCGGGTTTGAAGAAAACCGGCAGCGCCATCGGGAGCGTCGACTGGGATGTGTCGCTGATGATGAACGACTTCGCGAACAGGAAGTCGTTCCAGTCGAGATGAGCGAGAAGACGCTGGTCGCCACCAGACCGGGAAAGACCAGCGGGAAGAGGATCTGCCACAGGGAGCGGGTGCGGCCGGCACCGTCGATCGATGCAGAGCCGCAGCCTCGGCGGCCCGCCGGCCGGCCCGGCCGGCGGATGCGCAGCAGGTTCCGTGCGCTCACAGTTCCTCCCCCTGGCGCCGCACCAAGCGCAGATGGACGAGCGTGACGGCCAGCAGGATCACCAGCATCACGACGCCGATCGCCGAGCCGAGGCTGTACTGCGAGGACGCGAACGCCTTCTGGGACGCGTACACGTTGAGCACCGGGTTCTGGCCGGCGATGCCGCCGCCGTTGGTCATGACTTGAAGTGCTCTCCCGTCCGAAGCCGGGAGATTCCCTCCTACCTTGCGGTGGTGGGCTTGACGCGTTTTCGCGCCTGACGACTGCTTCTTCCAGCAGCCGGGATCACCACGAGGCCGATCCGGTACAGGTGCAAGACGTTCCGAGATGCGTTGTGGTCGGCATTTCCTGACCATCCCCAGTCGGGGTTCTTGCATACGAACGTGGCCTGGTCTTCCCTGCTTCCCGGCGTGATGAAACCGCATGCCGAGCATCGTCGGAAGGTGAAAAGCCCCCGGGGCGCGCATCAACGCGCGCCCCGGGGGCCCGAAGCAATGGTGGCCGAACGGTGCCGGACTACTCCTTGTCCTTGCCGCCCTTGCCCTTGTCGCCACCGGCACCCATGGACTCGTAGATCTCCTTGCACATGGGACAGACCGGATACTTCTTCGGGTCGCGGCCCGGTACCCAGACCTTGCCGCACAGTGCGACCACGGGCGTGCCCTCCAGGGCACTCGCCATGATCTTGTCCTTCTGGACGTAATGGGCGTAGCGCTCGTGGTCGCCGTCGCCGTTCGACACCTGCGGCGTCGGCTCTACGAGGGTGCCCGTACCTGCCCCGCGCTCGGGCTCAAGAGTGCTCATGGACCCCAAGGGTACTGAAGGCCGGGACCATCAGTTCAGCGAAGGGTCGTCCGGATAGGTGGCGATCATCGCCAGTTCGCTGCGCTGGCGGCGCAGGACCGCTCGCCAGAGGTGTTCGGGGCGCGGGGAGGAGACGTCTCCGGGCTCGGACTCGACGACGTACCAGGCCCCCTCGCCGAGTTCCGTCTCCAGCTGTCCGGGGCCCCAGCCGGCGTACCCGGCGAAGATCCGCAACGAGCCGCTCGCCGCGGCCAGCAGCTCCGGTGGGGCCTCCAGGTCCACCAGGCCGATCGCCCCGTACACCCGGCGCCAGCCGAGCGGGCCCTCGTCGCCGGGGATGACAGCCACACCGAGCGCCGAGTCGAGCGAGACCGGGCCGCCCTGGAACACGACGTCGGGCTCACCGGTCAGGCCGGCCCAGGACGTGAGGATGTCGCCGACGCCGACCGGGGTCGGGCGGTTCAGGACCACGCCGAGTGAGCCCTCCTCGTCGTGGTCGAGGAGCAGCACCACCGCGCGGTCGAAATTCGGGTCCGCGAGCGCGGGTGTGGCCACGAGCAGTCGCCCTGTGAGCGAGGACACCTCGGTCATGGCAGAAATGATCCCGCATCTTCGCTCTCCGCGGGGACCAAGCGGGCCGCCCGGTCACCGAGGGGGGACCGCACGCAGCTCAGGGCGCACGGATGCACGCGGAGCGCACCGCCCGGAGGGCGTTGCGGACGGTAACCCTCCGCAAGAGTCGGGGAGCAGAGCGTGTTGTGGCGAATTCATGACGTTCGCACACCCCCCGCTCTCTTACGGAAGGGGGGCTGTGGGCCATTACCCTTTCGTTTGGCCCCCTGCCCGACCACTCCGGAACGCGAGATTCATGACCGGCACAGACGATGTCCTGCTTGTCCACGGCGGAACCCCGCTGGAGGGCGAGATCCGCGTCAGAGGCGCCAAGAACCTGGTGCCGAAGGCAATGGTCGCCGCGCTGCTCGGCAGCGGACCCAGCCGGCTGCGCAATGTGCCCGACATCCGCGACGTGCGGGTGGTGCGGGGGCTGCTGCAGTTGCACGGTGTGACGGTCCGGCCGGGTGACGAACCGGGCGAGCTGATCCTGGACCCGACCCATGTCGAGAGCGCCAACGTCGCCGACATCGATGCCCACGCGGGCTCGTCGCGCATCCCGATCCTCTTCTGCGGCCCGCTGCTGCACCGGCTGGGCCATGCGTTCATCCCCGGGCTCGGCGGCTGTGACATCGGCGGCCGGCCGATCGACTTCCACTTCGACGTGCTGCGGCAGTTCGGCGCGACCATCGAGAAGCGGGCGGACGGCCAGTATCTGGAGGCCCCGCAGCGGCTGCGCGGCACGAAGATCCGGCTGCCGTACCCGTCGGTGGGCTCCACCGAGCAGGTGCTGCTGACGGCCGTGCTCGCCGAGGGCGTCACCGAGCTGTCCAACGCGGCCGTGGAGCCGGAGATCGAGGACCTCATCTGCGTACTGCAGAAGATGGGCGCGATCATCTCGATGGACACCGACCGGACGATCCGGATCACCGGTGTCGACCGGCTGGACGGTTATACGCACCGGGCGATCCCGGACCGTCTGGAGGCGGCCTCCTGGGCGTCCGCGGCGCTGGCCACCGAGGGCAACATCTACGTGCGGGGCGCACAGCAGCGCTCGATGATGACGTTCCTGAACACCTTCCGCCGGGTCGGCGGGGCGTTCGAGATCGACGACGAGGGCATCCGCTTCTGGCACCCGGGCGGCGCGTTGAACGCCATCGCCCTGGAGACGGACGTGCACCCCGGCTTCCAGACCGACTGGCAGCAGCCGCTGGTCGTGGCCCTGACGCAGGCCTCGGGCCTGTCCATCGTCCACGAGACGGTGTACGAGTCCCGGCTCGGCTTCACCTCCGCGCTCAACCAGATGGGCGCGCACATCCAGCTCTACCGCGAGTGCCTGGGCGGCTCCGACTGCCGCTTCGGGCAGCGCAACTTCCTGCACTCCGCGGTCGTGTCCGGGCCGACGAAGCTGCAGGGCGCGGATCTGGTCATCCCGGACCTGCGCGGCGGTTTCTCGTACCTGATCGCCGCGCTGGCGGCGCAGGGCACGTCGCGGGTGCACGGCATCGACCTGATCAACCGCGGCTACGAGAACTTCATGGAGAAGCTGGAGAAGCTCGGCGCGAAGGTGGAGCTGCCGGGCGGGGCGCTGGTCTGAGGCGGGGCGCCTGACGGCTGCTGACGGGGGTTCGGGGCGCTGCCCCGGGCCCCCGTTCTTCGTTTACGGAAGGGGCCGGGTCCGCACCCCTGGTCCGCGATGGCGGCAGAAGCCCAGAACGGGCCCTCTCGGGCCGGTACACCGAAGGGCGGTCACCCTTGGTCGGGTGACCGCCCTTCGTCGCGCCTGTGGGGCTTACTTGCCCTTGGCGGCTTCCTTGAGCTTGGAGCCCGCGGAGACCTTCACGCTGTAGCCGGCCGGGATGTTGATCGGGTCGCCGGTCTGCGGGTTACGAGCGGTGCGAGCGGCACGGTGGGTGCGCTCGAAGGTCAGGAAGCCGGGGATGGTGACCTTCTCGTCGCCCTTGGCGACGATCTCACCGACGGTCTCGGCGAGCGCGGCCAGCACGGCGTCGGCGTCCTTGCGAGTCACCTCGGCGCGGTCGGCCAGGGCGGCCACCAGCTCACTGCGGTTCATGTTGTTACTCCCGTGTTCTTCTTGCCTGTGAGGCGTGAGATCGAAGCCGATGCTGCCAGGGCCCTCGGACAGTCCCCGGACCCGGGTCTGTCGTCAGACCCTCGCGCCCGATTACGCATCCTGCCCCCACCTGCGGCGGGAAAGCCAATCCGGCACCCTCCGGAGTCACACGAAAAGCACCACTGCCTCATCGTGGTGACGTTCCGTCGACTCCCCGAAAGCGGTCCGCAGCGGATGCGGGGCTCTGCGGGACGCGCCGCCCGCCCACCCTAAAGGGGCGTTTGTGGCGCCGCGACCCGCGACGCGCCGTACGTCGGGCCAACGTGGGGGGCACCGCGGCCGTGGGCGGCGCCGTCAGGGGCCGTGGCGGGTTCTGTGAGGGGGATGGTTCAGTCGAGGTCGCCCGAGCCCGTCACAGCGCCGCCCCCCGCCTTCGCGGCGTCCCGGACGGCACCGGCGACCGCTCCCGCGACCCTGTCGTTGAAGACCGACGGGATGATGTAGTTCGCGTTCACCTCGTCCTCGGCGACGACATCGGCGAGGGCGCGCGCCGCGGCGAGCATCATCTCCGTGTTGACGGTGCGGGACTGGGCGTCCAGCAGACCGCGGAAGACACCCGGAAAGACCAGCACGTTGTTGATCTGGTTCGGGAAGTCGGAGCGGCCGGTGGCGACAACCGCCGCCGTCTGGCGGGCGATTGCCGGGTCGACCTCGGGGTCCGGGTTCGCGAGCGCGAACACGATCGCATCGTCGGCCATGGCGGCGACATCGGCGCCGTCCAGCACGTTCGGAGCGGAGACGCCGATGAAGACGTCGGCGCCCACGACGGCCTGCTTGAGAGTGCCGGTGACGGATTCGGGATTGGTGTTGTCGGCGATCCAGCGCAGCGGCGAGTCGGCGTCGGCGGAGACCAGGTCCTCGCGGCCCGCGTGCACCACGCCGTGGATGTCGGCGACGACGGCGTGCTTGACGCCCGCGGCGATGAGGAGCTTCAGGATGGCCGTACCGGCCGCTCCGGCGCCGGACATGACGACCCGTACGTCCCCGATTCCCTTGCCCACCACGCGCAGTGCGTTGGTCAGCGCGGCCAGGACCACGATCGCGGTGCCGTGCTGGTCGTCGTGGAAGACGGGGATGTCCAGGGCCTCGCGCAGCCGTGCCTCGATCTCGAAGCAGCGGGGTGCGGAGATGTCCTCCAGGTTGATGCCCGCGAAGCCGGGGGCGATCGCCTTGACGATCTCGACGATGGCGTCGGTGTCCTGGGTGTCCAGGCAGATCGGCCAGGCGTCGATTCCGGCGAACCGCTTGAAGAGGGCCGCCTTGCCCTCCATCACCGGGAGGGCGGCCATCGGGCCGATGTTGCCGAGGCCGAGCACGGCGGAGCCGTCCGTCACAACTGCGACGGAGTTGCGCTTGATGGTGAGGCGGCGGGCGTCCTCGGGGTTCTCGGCGATCGCCATACACACCCGGGCCACACCCGGGGTGTAGATCATCGAGAGGTCGTCACGGTTGCGGATGGGGTGCTTGGACGCCATCTCGATCTTGCCGCCGAGGTGCATCAGGAACGTACGGTCGGAGACCTTGCCGAGCACGACGCCCTCGATGCCGCGCAGGTTTTCGACGATCTCGTCGGCGTGCGAGGTGGAAGTAGCGGCGATGGTGACGTCGATCCGCAGCTTCTCGTGGCCGGAGGCGGTCACATCGAGGCCGGTGACCGAACCGCCGGAGGACTCCACGGCCGTGGTCAGCTGGGAGACCGCTGTGCCGCTCGCGGGCACCTCCAGCCTGACCGTCATCGAGTACGAGACGCTGGGCGCCGTTGCCATGGCCGAGTCCTTCGCTTTCCTTAGCTTCATTGCCGCGCGGCCGGGGCGCTCGCCCCGGACACGCCTCCCGATCGTCGCACCTACTGGCTGGTAGCCGGTAATGACTGCCACGTTTCGGAAAGTATTTTCCACCATACGAGAGATAACTGCTTCGATGGAACCCCCCACCGCTCCCCGCCGGGGCCGGAAGCCGCCAAGCCCGTGAAGAAGCCGTCAGGTCCGCAAACAGCAACAGACCCGCGCCACCGGAAGGTGACGCGGGTCTGTCTTCTTGTTCGAGCGGCACCGACCCGCCATGCTCGCCTCGCGGCAAGTGGTCGCTCGAAGCGACGAAGGTTGGGCCCGGGGGCTTGGATCGAGCCGGTGCCGACACCAGGCTAACAAAGACCCCGCAGAAGTGATTCCCGCAGGACAGGCCGGTTCATGAATCTGCCCCGACGGCGGTGCCTTTGCTCCTTGCCTCAGTCCCTCAGGAGGTCCGGGACGCCGTCCTCGTCGGGCAGATCCCGCTCCCCCGAGACCACCGTGAGCTGCTGCGTCGCACGCGTCAACGCCACGTACAGCACCCGCAGACCGGCCGGGGACTCGTCCGCGATCTCCGCGGGCGAGACGACCACCGTGGCGTCGTACTCCAGGCCCTTCGCCTCCAGGCTGCCCAGCGCCACCACCCGCTCGCCGAGCTCGGCGAGCCAGTTGCGCGCCTGCGCCCTGCGGTGCATCGCGACGACCACACCCACCGTGCCGTCCACCTCGGCCAGCAGCCGCCGCGCCTCCTCGCGCACCGATGCGGCCAGATCGCCGTCCCGTACGGTCTCGAAGCGCGGCTTCACACCCGTGGAACGGACCGCGGCCGGTGACTCCATTCCGGGCATCGCGAGCGCCAGCACCTTCGAGGCCAGCTCGGCGATCTCCGCCGGGTTGCGGTAGTTGACCGTGAGGGTGAAGCGGCGCCGCGGCCGGTTGCCGAGTGCCTCGTCGCGCGACCGGGCCGCCTCGTCCGGATCGGACCAGGAGGACTGTGCCGGGTCTCCGACGATCGTCCAGGTGGCGTGCCGGCCACGGCGGCCGACCATGCGCCACTGCATGGGCGTGAGGTCCTGCGCCTCGTCGACGATGACATGCGCGTACTCCGTACGCTCCGCGGCCAGCCGCTCGGCCCGCTCGCGCTGGGTCTCCTCGCGCTGCGGCATCAGCTCCTCCAGACCGGTGAGCTGGTCCAGCGGGTCGAATTCGCGCTTCTTCTTCGGCCGGTGCGGGGTGCCGAGCAGCGTCTGCAGCTCGTCGAGGATCGCCACGTCGTGTACGGAGAGCGGCCCGTTCCCTTCGCTGTCGAGCCTCTTCAGGGAGCGGGCGAAGCGGCGCACCTCGCCCTGGTTGAGGACCCGGCGCGCCCAGCGGCCGAGCCGCTTCTCGTCGGCCATCGCGGCGAGCACCCCGCGTGGGGTGAGCTCGGGCCACCAGGCGTTCAGGAAGTCGAGGAAGGGCGTCTCGGTGGAGACGTCCTCGTCGAAGGAGGAGCGCAGTTCGGCGGCCAGCTCGGGGTCGGTGTAGCGGCCCCGGCCCGAGGACTTGTTCCACAGGGCGTCCAGGAGCAGTCTGCGGGCGCGCGGGCGCAGCAGGTTGACCGGGGCGGTGCCACCGAGGACGGACTGCCGGATGCGGTGCAGTTCGTCGGCGTTCAGCTCGACACGGGCGCCGAACGCGACGACCCGCAGCCGGGTCGGGGTGGCCGGGGCCTCGTCGGCTCCGTCACCGAAGGACAGCTGGCCGTCCCGGTCCTCCGTCCTGCGGGGGGTGCCGGGCTGTTCCAGTGCGCCGCGTGCCGCCTTGCGCAGCACCTGGAGCATCCGGGAGGAGCCCTTGATCCGGGCGACGGCGGGTTCGTCGTACGTGGTGGCACCCTCGACGCCGGCCGCCTCGTCGGAGAGCGAACCGACCGCGCGGATCGCGACCTGTCCCTCCTCGCCCAGCGAGGGCAGCACGCCTTCGGTGTACGCGACGAGGAGCGGGGTCGGCGAGACGACGAGGATGCCGCCCGCGTAACGCCGCCGGTCCTGGTAGAGGAGGTACGCGGCGCGGTGCAGGGCGACGGCGGTCTTGCCGGTGCCGGGGCCGCCGGACACCTCGGTGACGGAGGCGGCGGGGGCCCGGATCACCAGGTCCTGTTCGGCCTGGATGGAGGAGACGATGTCCCGCATGGTGTGGCTGCGGGCCTGGCCGAGCGCCGCCATCAGGGCGCCGTCGCCGATGACGGGAAGCTTGTCGCCGCCCAGGTAGGCGGTCAGCTCGGGGCGCATCAGGTCGTCCTCGACCCCGAGGACCTTGCGGCCCTTGGAGCGGATGACCCGGCGGCGTACCACCCTGCCCGGTTCCTTCGGCGTCGACCGGTAGAACGGTGCGGCGGCCGGTGCGCGCCAGTCGATGACCAGCGGCGCGTAGTCGGAGTCGAGGACCCCGATCCGGCCGATGTGCAGCGTCTCCGCGATATCGGCGCAGTTGTCCTCGCGTACGGCGTCGTCGGCCGGTTCGACGGAGGTGTACGCGCCGTCCGGGCCCCGTTCGCCGTCCTTGCCGAGCAGCAGATCGATCCTTCCGAAGAGGAAGTCCTCGAACTCGCTGTTCAGCCGGTTGAGGTGGATTCCGGCCCGGAACACCTGGGCGTCGCGCTCGGCGAGCGCTCCGGGGGTACCGACCTGGCCGCGCTTGACGGCGTCACTCATGAGAAATTCCGCCTCGTGGATCTTCTCTTCGAGGCGGTGATAAACACGGTCGAGATGTTCCTGCTCGACACCGATTTCCCGGTCCCGCATCGAATCGACAGCGGCATCCTGCGCGGCCACCGAGGCCCCCTTCTGACGTGCATTGGGCAGCCGTCAACCCTATGCGAAGCGGGGGCCGCCGCGCACCTGCCGCGCGTATCGAAATGACACGGCGGGATCTCGATCAGGCGTCGACCTCCACCAGCCGCTTGCCGTCGAACGTACGCACCTCGAAATGGTCGATGTCGCCGCGGTCCATCGCCGCGCCACCGTGGACATAGAGCGGGTACTTCGAGGCCGGGTGCGGGGAGTCCTTGATGCCGTATCCCCACTTCGGTACGGACCAGGAGGTAACGACCTCCTCCTCACCGGTCTTCGACACGGCGATCAGGCTGCATTTCTCCGGACCCGTGACGTTCTTGAGCTCCAGCACGGTGTGAGTGCCCCATGCCTTCTTCTCCATGCCGATGGTGGCGTCGACCTCGGTGGTGGGGTCGGTGGCCCGCACCTTCTCCGTCATGTGGTGGAAGAAGGCGTCCTCGGCGGGGCTGGTGGGGTGCGGGTCGGCCGCCTGCGCCGAGGTACCGTCGTTGCCGGTCGCCAGGACCGCGACCGCCGGACCGCCGATGATCAGCGCGGCTGCCGCCGCGACCAGATACCTGGAGCGGCGCCTGCGTCCGGCCCGTTTGACCGCGACCTCGTCCACCAGCCGGTCGAGCATGCGGGGAGCGGGCGGCTGCGGGACGTGTGGGACGGGGCGGGCGCCCGGTACGGCGGCCGGGGACTCGGAGAGCAACGCGAGCACGGGTTCCAGGCCGGCGAACTCGTCGAGATGGGCGGCGCACAGATCGCAGTCGGCCAGGTGCGCCTCGAAGGCGGATGCCTCGGCATCGTCCAGAATGCCGAGGAGATACGCACCGGCGGCGTCGTGCCCGGGCCCTTCGGCGGCTCCGCGCGAGGCTGTGTGGCCACCGGGGCTGCGGGGGCCGCTGGGGCTGCCGGGGTTTCGGGGGCCGGAGGGACCGGTCGGCCGAAGCCCGAAAGGCTCCCACTCGTGGTCGCTCATGCCGTGATCCCCCTTTCTTCGAGAGCGAGCTTCATCGAACGCAGTGCGTAGAAGACCCGGGACCGCACCGTCCCGCTGGGGATGCCCAGCACATCAGCCGCCTCATTGACCGTACGGCCCCTGAAATAGGTCTCGACCAATGCTTCCCGGTGCGCAGGGGTCAAATCGTCGAGCGCGTCCGAGAGCGTCATCAGCCACAGCGCCTTGTCCATCTCGTCCTCCGCGGGAACGACCTCCAGCGGCGACGGATCGACCTCGTGCGGCCGGGACCGCCGGCTGCGGTGGCCATCGATGACGATGCGCCGGGCGACCGTCACCAGCCAGGGGCGGACGGAGCCGGTGGCCCGGTCGAGCCGGCCGGCGTTCTTCCAGGCACGGATGAGCGTTTCCTGCACCACGTCCTCGGCGCGCTGTCGGTCGCCGGCGACGAGGCGGAGCACATACGCGAGCAGAGGTCCGGCGTGTTCGCGGTAGAGCGCCCGCATCAACTCCTCGTCGGGGGCATCGGAGGGGGACGGAGGCGGCTCACTGCGATGTCGAGCCCTGTGCGGACGGTCATCGGCCACGGCCGCATCCTTGCGCACCCGAACCTCCCGGTCGAGACCCTGTTGAGCTCCTTGACCATGAACACGAAGGGGGGCCGCGATCCATTCAATCCGCTTTCAAGATTCTTTTACGGCGCTCCCGCGTCCGTGTCCGTGATCGCCACGGCCGCCGCCCGGCGCCGGTGCCGGGCCACCCGCTCCCGGTTCCCGCACACCTCGCTGGAGCACCAGCGGCGCCGGCGGCCGCGCGAGGTGTCCAGGTAGAGGCGGCGGCAGTTGCCGGCCTCGCAGCGGCGCAGGCCGGCCCGAGCCACGGGGTCGGTCAGGAGTTCCACGACGTCGCGGGCCACGGCGGCCAGCAGTGCCCCGCATTCGGGATCGGCGCTCAGCGTCCGTACCAGCGTGCCGCTTCCTCCGCGTACGGCCCGCAGTCCCGGTGGTGCGGTCGCGGCGAGCGCGTTGACCCGTTCCAGAGCGCTCTCCGCTCTGCGGCCGCCGAGTTCGGCGGTCAGCAGGCGGTCGACGCCGGTCCTCAACTGCCGGAAGCGCACCACCCAGGTGTCGTCCACCGCGCCGAGGTGGGTGCCACTCGGTACGAGTCCGGCGGCCACCAGCCAGTCGGCGAGCCGCTCGGCGCCGTCGAGCAGTTCGCATGCGCCGGAGGTGCCGATTCCTGTGGCCACCAGGTCCAGGCAGGGGCGGCCGGAGTCGAACCGCCAGTCGTACGAGCCTTTGCCCGCCGCCATGTGCATGTCACCGCCTCGGGGTCTCCGGTGGAGGTCTCCCCCAGAGTGCCCCTCGGGCGGCAGACCCGGAACCCCTGCTGCCACGCGGGTCGGTGCACGCGAGCCCGTACGGTGTCCTGATGGACGACGATCTCCGCACCGCCACCCTTGCGGCCGGCCCGCTCCTGCTCCGGCCGTGGCTGCCCGACGACATGCCGGCCGTGATCGAGGCGTACCGCGATCCTGCGATGCGCGCCATGCTGCGCATGCTGGTCACGGACGAGGCGGAGGCTCAGCACTGGCTGCGGGTGCAGCAGGAGGGCCGGGAATCCGGCAGCCGCTTCAGTTTCGCGGTGGTCGATCGCGATCGCGCCGACGAACTGGTCGGCAATGTGGCGCTCAAGTGCCCCGCACCGGGCTCCGTCAGCGCGGAGGTCGGCTACTGGACGACGGCGCGGGCGCGCGGCCGCGGAATCGCGCCGCGGGCGCTCGGGGCGCTCACCGACTGGGCGTTCGAAGCGTTCGCCGGGGACGGGCTCGTCCGGCTGGACCTGCTGCATCAGGTGAACAACGAGGCGTCCTGCCGGGTTGCCGAGAAGAGCGGATACGGCTTCGCAGAGGTTCTTCCGGCACGGCCGCCGTGGCCGCTGGACGGACACCGGCATGCGCGGTTGCGTTCCGGGGACGTCCGGTAGCCGTTCCTCCCGCATTTCCGGCGGCCTCGGCTTTCACGCCCCCGCGGCGAAATGAGGCCCGTCCGGGGCCGTCACCCCTATCAACCCCGTCCGGGCCGTCACCCCATCAACGGCCCATCGTGCAGGATCCGCTGGAACAGCCGGTGGTCGCGCCACTCACCGTTGATGTGCAGATAGCGCGGAGCCATCCCGTACTGCTCGAAGCCGCACTTGGCGAGCACCCGCTGCGACGCCACGTTGTCCAGCACCGTCCCTGCCTCGACCCGGTGCAGGCGCAGCTCGTCCCTGGCCAACTCGCAGATCCGCTCGACGGCGGCCGTGGCCAGCCCGCGACCCGCGTACTCGACGTCGACCCAGTAACCGAGAACCCCGCTGCGGAACGGCCCGAGCACAATGCCGTTGAGGTTGAACCCGCCCACCACGCGGTCCTGTTCATCGGCGAGCACCCACGGCATCACGCGCCCCGCGTCGCGGTCCGCCAGCATTCCGGCCAGCCGCTCCCGCTGCCCCTGCTCGGTGTAGAAGGCGTCGGGCCGTACCGGCTCCCAGGGCTGCATGTACGTGCGACTGCGGGTCAGCGCCACGGCGAGGGAAGGGGCGTCGGCCGGGGTGACGGGACGGAGTCGCACCTCCGCGTCGAGCCGGTGGATGTCGTCGATCATCCCTTCACGCTATCCCGGCCTCCTCACGCCGCCTCCGCCGAGGCCGGCCCTGCCAGCCGGTCGAAGGTGCGGATCAGCTCCGCCCGTCTCTTCTCCTTGTATTCCGGCGCGGGTTCAAGACCGTCGATGGTCCGCTCCCACACGTCCATGAAGGTCTTCTTCCAGCCCTCGACCACCGCCGCACCGGGCACCGCCGCACCGACGTGGCGCTGCTCGGCGATCAGGCACAGCAGCTCGATGTTGCACGGCACTGCGACGCCCCAGTATTCGTCGGGCTCCAGGCCCACCGGGTCACCTGCCATCGCCTCCTCGATCTCCGAGAGGAGTCGCCCGGTGATGCCCGACAGGTGATCCGCCGCCGTGTCGCTGTCGAAATTCCCACTGCCCCAGGTACCCACAGGCCCCCTCCGCTCACCGTTCTGTGCCTGCGACTGTTCTAGTGCTGTGACCGGGATGGTTCACCGTGATCGGAAGGCGGCTCGCGGGACGAGCGCACGCGAAACGGCTGGTATTACTGGGGCATGCAAGAAGAGACCGCACGCTCCGCGATCGACACGTTCATCTCTGCGTTCAACGCCTCGGACGACAGCTATGTGACTGCCCTGCTCTCCCAGGCCCTGACCTCAGACGTGGTCTTCTGGGGGCCGTTGGGCCGCAGCGAAGGAATCGCGGCGGTCGAGCGGTTCGTGCTGGACATCCGGCGCCACCCAGCGGGGACCGGCACGATGGTGCGCTGCTCAGCGGTGGACATGCCTGACGAGTGGGCCCGGTACAAGTGGGTCTTCACCACGCCGGATGGAGGCCCCCGCCTGGCGGGAACGGACGTCGTCCATCTGCGGCGGAGCCTCATCGACCAGGTCATCGTCTTTGCGGGGGAGATCGAGGCGTCCGCCTCCTGAGTCATCCTTCTGTCGCTGTCCTTCTCCTGAACTTGCCCCTTCGGCGCTCGGGGGCTGCGGTTCGCAGTTGGTCAGGCTGCGGTGCTGAGGGGGCGTCCGCCCCAGCGGATGCCCATTTCGCTGCGGATGCGGGCACGTTCCTTGCGTTGGGCGGCGAGTACGTCGGGGTGGCGGGCGTTGGTGGTGCGCCAGCGCAGGTAGCGGTGCAGTGCCTGGGTCTGCGCGGGGTGGCTGCGGTGGTGGGAGTTGGCCAGGGTGAACTGCCGCAGCGGGCCGAAGTGGGCCTCGATCGGGTTGGCCCAGGAAGCGTAGGTCGGGGTGAAGCACAGCTCGACCTTGTTCTTCTTCGCCCAGCGGCGGATGTCCGCGCCGGTGTGGGAGGAGAGGTTGTCCAGGATGATGTAGGTCGGCGCGTCGTCGGGTTGGGTGGCGCGGATCGACTTGAGCGCGGCCAGGGTGTTGGCGGTGCCCTTGCGGCGGCGGTTGACGCCCCACAGGCGGTCGTCGCCCACGGAGTAGCAGCCGTGGAAGTAGGTGACGCCGTGGGTGCGGCGGTAGGTCGCCGGCAGCCGGTTGGGCTTGGCCTGCTTCGCCCAGCAGGAGCCCGCGATGGGCCGGATCCCCGGGGGCCCGAACTCGTCGAAGGCGAAGACCCGGTCCGGGAAGCGGTCCAGCACCTGCTCGATCCGGTCGAGCTTGGCATCGCGATCAGGGTCGGGTGACTCCTTCCAGGTCTTGGTGTGCTGGAAGGTGATGCCGCGGCGCCGGAGCAGGCACCGTAAGGCTTCACGGCCGATGCGGATGACACGTCCGTGCACTTTCCGCAGGTAGGCGGCGAGTTTGCGGATCGACCAGCGGGTGAAGGGCCGGCCGAGCTTGCTGGGACGAGTGGTGGCCGTCCGGATGACGAAGTCCTCGTCGTCACGACTGAGTAGGCGGGGACGGCCTCCCGCCCACTGAGGGTCCAGGCAGGCCAGGCCGATCTCGTTGAAGCGGTGGATCACATCGCGCACGGTGTCCTCGTCGGCCTGGACCAGCTGGGCGATCACCGGCACCCGGTTCCCGCCCGCCGAGGCGAGCAGCATCATCGCGCGCCGGTAGCGCACCGAACTCGTGCTGCCCCGGCGCACGATCTGCTGCAGCTTCTGCCCCTCCTGGTCGGTCGGTCTGCGTACACGGACAGGCTCAGCCACCGCGCCTCCAGCGATCGGATCGGACGTCACCGCACATCCAACCGTCGCGACCACCAACCCGGCGAACCTTCACGGTCACAGCACTGGCAAGCCGCACTGACAACAGTGGGCGGACCGAGTGCCGCGCTCCCTCTGGACGCTCGCGTAGGGAGTTGCGCGTCCGGGCCATGGAGCGCGGCCGCCCGCGCTGCTTCACTGGGAGACATGACAACCACCCGGCCCACACCCCCCTCCCGCACCCTGGACCACCTCGTGCTCGGCGGCGCGGCCGTCGCCACCGGTCTGGTCGCGGGCACGTTCTATGTGTTCTCCTGTGCCGTCATGCCGGCCCTCGGGCGCAGCGACGACCGGACCTTCATCGAGGTCATGCAGAACATCAACGACGTCATCGAAAATCCGGTCTTCTTCGCCGGATTCTTCGGCGCGCTGGTCCTCACGGCGGTCGCCGCCTGGCAGCAGCGCCGGTCCCCGGGTCCGCGACGGTGGATCCTTGCCGCCCTCGCCACGTACACCGTCGCCTTCCTGCTCACCTCGGGCGTCAACGTCCCGCTGAACAACGCCCTTGCACACGCCGGGGATCCGGCGCGGATCGCCCATCCCGGAGCCGTGCGCGAGAGGTTCGAGGACGCGTGGGTGGCATGGAACGCCGTCCGGGCCGTCCTGTGCACGG
Source organism: Streptomyces sp. NPDC088246 (assembly GCF_044741025.1). Lineage (NCBI taxonomy): Bacteria > Bacillati > Actinomycetota > Actinomycetes > Kitasatosporales > Streptomycetaceae > Streptomyces > Streptomyces sp. NPDC088246. Next base: position 40,084 of record NZ_JBIURV010000001.1, on the reverse strand, counting down.
CCGCGCTCGCCCTTCTCCTGCGTGCCGCGTTCCTGACGGCGCGGCAGCGTCCGCGGCCCCCTCAGGAATCGCCGTACTCGCTGTCCCCCGCCGGGTCCAGCGCCAGCCGGTAGCCGCGCTTGACGACCGTCTGGATGAGGCGGGGTGCGCCCAGTGACGTACGCAGCCTCGCCATGGCCGTCTCCACCGCGTGTTCGTCCGTTCCGCCGCCGGGCAGCGCTCGCAGCAGGTCGGCGCGGGCCACCACCCAGCCCGGCCTACGGGCCAGGGTGTGCAGCAGGGCCATTCCGGCAGGCGGCACCGGGCGCAGTTCGCCGTCGACGATCGCGGCGTGACCGCGGATCTCCACCCGGCGCCCGGCGATCGGCAACACACGTGCCCTGGAGGGGAGTTCGTCGCACAGCAGCTGGACGAGCGGGGCGAGCCGGAAGCGCTCCGGCCGGACGGTGTCGATGCCGCGGGCCTGCAGCGGCAGGGCGGTGACCGGTCCGACGCAGGCCACGAGGACATCGTCCCGCAGGGCGCTCAGGAGCTCCGGGATCAGCCCGCGCTTCTCGGCCCTGCGGAGCAGCGAGGCGGCGGCCGGGGCACTGGTGAAGGTGAGGGCGTCCAGGCCCCGGGCCAGGGTGATGTCGAGCAGCCGGTCGAGCGGGGCGACGTCCTCGGGGTCCACCCAGCGGTAGACGGGTACGGCGAGGACCTCGGCGCCCGCTGCGCGGAGCGACTCGCTGAAGCCGGGGAGTGGTTCGCCGTGCAGCTGGAGGGCGATCCGACGGCCCTCCACGCCCTCGTCCAGGAGCCGGTCCAGTACCTCGGCCATGGACTCGGTGACGGGTGACCACGCCTCGGTCAGCCCGGCGGCCCGGATGGCGCCCTTGACCTTGGGGCCGCGGGCCAGCACCTCGGTGCCGCGCAGGATTTCCAGCAGCCGGTCGCCGAGGCCCCAGTCGTCGGCGGCCTCGATCCAGCCCCGGAAACCGACCGCGGTGGTCGCGACGACCACTTCGGGGGCGGAGTCGACGATTCGCCGGGTGACGGCGAGGAGTTCGCTGTCGTCGGCGAGCGGCACGATCCGCAGAGCGGGCGCGTGCAGGACGGCGGCGCCCCGTCGCTCAAGCAGCGCGCCGAACTCCGCCGCGCGCCGCGCGGCGGTGACCCCGACGGTGAAGCCCGCGAGGGGCCCGTGCTGTTCGTCCTCGTGCATGTGGTCTACCCGGCTCTCGTCCCGCTGCTGCCCGATGATGCCGAGGGCCGAGCCTGCCAACGACGCGTGACAGACCTGGTTCACCCATATTTCCCGCCCGTTACGTCAGATGACATCGAGCGGTCACGATCAGGCCCCGGGGCGGCTGAGCTGTGGCTTCCCGGGCACGGGCAGGACGGGATCCGGTCCGGCGAAGGTATACCGTCCCCCGGTCACCCAGACCGCTTCCGCGATCCGTTCGGCCAGAGCCTCAAGGATCGGGTGCGCACGACTGTCCGATTATGTGCTTCCGGACCGGGCCCCCACCCTGTCCGCGCCCCCACCACATTGCACCCGGGCGATGAATGTAGCGCACGAAAACGGCACTTCTTTCCCCCAATCAGGTGGATTTCAACATGAGAGATGCATCGATCTCGGGCAGCCAACTTCCGTCCGGCCGCACCATCCAGCCCTCCTCGGAGCCCAGCTGAGCTGTGGCTTTACGCAATGCGTCCAGGCCGGGGTGGCGCAGTCCCTTGCGCCAGACCATCAGGAGCGGCGAGAGCGGTACGGGCCGGGCCAGCGGACGCACCACGGTGCCCGGCACCGGAGAGAAGTCGACGACGCACAGAACCGGCTGCCGCGACTTCGCCATGACCCGTTGAAATTCGGCCACACCGATCGCGAGTGGGGCGGGTGGCGCCAGTTCGATGCCCCATTCGGCGAAGAGCAGCCGGGCGAGGTCCGTCCACTCCTCGGTGCGCGGATTCCCGGCGCCCGCGTAGACGGTCTCGCCGGCCAGGTCGTCCAGCACGACGACCTCATGTGCGGCGAGGGGGTGATCGGCGGGGAGCAGAACGGCCATCGGCTCGTACCGCACCGGCTGTACGCCGAGCCGTGCCCGCACCGCGGGGCCGAGTCCGGCGGCGCGGCCGAAGGAGACGTCGAGCCGCCCGGCGAGGATCTCGCCGGCGGCCCAGGTGAGTCCGCTCTCGAAGCGCGCCATCAGCTCGCACGCCGGAGCCAGCTCCCGTGCGCGGGCGAGTACGCGGGCGGCCGTCATGCCGTCGGTGTTGAGGTCGACGAAGAGCGGCCGGGCCGCAGGGTCGACGAAGGCTGCGGCAAGATCGGCGTGCGCCTCCAGCACCCGCCGGGCGTACGGGAGGAGCCGTTCACCGTCGGCGGTGAGGGCAACCTGCCGGGTGGTGCGTACGAACAGTTCCGCACCCAGCTCGCGCTCCAGCCGGCGGATGTCCCGGCTCAGCGCCTGCTGGGCGATGTAGAGCCGGGCGGCGGCACGGGTGAAGTGCAGCTCCTCGGCGACGGTGACGAAGGCGCGGAGCAGCCGAGGGTCGGTATGGGTGTGCGTCTGGGTGCCCGTATCGGCAGCGGAGGAGGCCACACCCGGAAATTTACAACACAGATGCGTTAATTGGTACGGAGAAGGTGTTGGACCCCATGGCCCGTGCGCCATGAGGGTTGATCCATGCCGTACGAGAGAGCCCCGCACACCGACCCCATGCTCGCCGTCTCCGGGGACCTGCTGGTCATAGCCCCGCGCACCGCCGCCGCCAGGCCGGTGCCCACCAACCCTTACCGCCGGCTGCTCGCCACCCCGGGTGCCCGCGCCTTCACCGCGGGCAATCTCCTCGCCCGGCTTCCCATGGGCATGTTCAGCGTCAGCGCGGTGATCATGATTGCCGGTTCGCGCGGCTCGTACGCCCTGGCCGGCGCCGTGACCGCGACCGGCCTCGCCGCGACGGCGGTGGTCGCGCCCTGGACGGCCCGGCTCGTCGACAGGTACGGACAGGCCAGGGTCGCCGTACCCGCCACCGCGATCGCCGCGCTCGGATCGCTGGCACTGCTGCTCTGCGTGCATTACGGCGCCCCGGCCTGGGCACTCTTCGCCTCCTACGCCGCGACCGCCACCACCCCCAACACCGGCGGGATGTCCCGGGCCCGCTGGGCCCATCTGCACCGGGGCGATCCGGCCGCCCTGCACACCGCGAACTCCTTCGAACAGGCCGCCGACGAACTCTGCTTCATGCTCGGCCCGGCCCTCGCCGCCCTGCTGTGCGCGGCGCTCTTCCCGGAGGCCGGAACACTCGTCGGGGCGATCCTGCTGATGACCGGCGTGCTGATCTTCGCCGCCCAGCGCGCCACCGAACCGCCGGTGGCACCCCGCACACACGCGGGCTCCCCGCTCCGCGCCCCGGGCATGCCGGCCCTGCTCGCCGCCTTCCTCGCCACCGGCGCGGTCTTCGGCACGATGGAGGTCGTCACGATCGCCCACGCCGGGGGCGCGATCCTGGCCCTCCAGGCTGCCGGATCGTGTGCGGCCGGGCTGCTGTACGGATCGCTGCGCCCGGCCGCGGACGTCCGGCGCCGGCTGCTGGGCTGCCTGGCGGGAATGACGACGCTGATGTCCCTGCCGCTGCTGGCCGCCTCCTCGACCGATTCGCTGCTCGCCCTCGCGGGCGCGCTGCTGCTGGCCGGTGCGGCGACGGCCCCGACCATGGTCACCGGCATGACGCTGGTGCAACGCCTCACCCCCGAGGGCCAGTTGAACGAAGGCATGACCCTGGCCGTGACCGCGCTGCTGGGCGGGATCGCCGCAGGTTCGGCGACCGGCGGCTGGATGGTGGAGCACTTGGGGCAGGTGACGGGCTATGTCGTTCCGGTGTGCGCGGCCGGACTGGCGCTGGTCGTCGCGGCGGCCGGGGTCCGGGCCCCCCGGAACTGATGGCCGGCACAAAAACGAGGACCCCGTTGCCGGTGGGCAACGGGGTCCTCGTTCACATGGGAATTGTGGAGATGGCGGGAATCGAACCCGCGTCCAACGGTGCAGAATCAGGGCTTCTCCGAGCGCAGTTCGCTGCGATTTTCTCGGCCCCGGAGATCTCGCGAACAAGTCTCCGACGGGCTCAGTCACTGTTTGATTTCCCACCGAACCCCGTGACCGGGATCAGTGGTTTAGTCCCCTAGATTATGCCAGGGTCCGGGTCGGGAACACCCCCGGGCTGACACCCATTAAGGGTCCCTCACTCACTGCTTATTAGGCAGCGAGGGCGAAGGACTGGGAATCGCTCTTGGAATTGGCGATTATTGGTTGCGACATATGGTTTACGAGATCATTGCCGCTTCCTCGGCTCGCTTCCCCTGCTTCGACATCCGCTGTCGAAACCGATCATCCCCATGTTGGCGTATTTAATTGTCAACAGCTCAAAACGCGCACCCGCCGTGGGGTGCAGTGCCATCGTACGTGACCAACGCACGACGATGCCAGCCTATTCCTGCAGGCCGCTGCCGGCCCCGCCCGTACGCTTCCCGGCTATGCGCTGCGCTGGCGCCGGCGCGCTGCCGAGATCGCGCGGTTGGTCTCCCGCAGGTCCTGCTTCTCACGCAGGGTCTGCCGCTTGTCGTACTCCTTCTTGCCCTTGGCCAGCGCGATCTCGACCTTGACCCGGCTGTCCTTGAAGTACAGCGCGAGCGGCACGATCGTGTGACCCGTCTCGCCGGACTTCGACTCCAGCTTGTCGATCTCCGCCCGGTGCATCAGCAGCTTGCGCTTGCGCTTGGCCGAGTGGTTGGTCCAGGTCCCCTGCACGTACTCGGGGACGTGGATGTTGTGCAGCCAGGCCTCGCCGCCGTCGATCTGGACGAAGCCGTCCACCAGGGAGGCCCGGCCCAGCCGCAGCGATTTGACCTCGGTACCCATGAGTACGAGACCGCACTCGTAGGTGTCGATGATGTGGTAGTCGTGCCGCGCCTTCTTGTTCTGCGCGATGAGCTTGCGCCCTGTGTCCTTTTCCTTAGCCATAGTGAGGCCATTTTCGCACTACGACCCACCCCCGAGGCCACTCAATACCGTCTCGGCCCGCTGCTCGGCCCCGGAGCTGACCGCGAGGTCCGGGGTGATGCCGCGGCTGTCGACGCCGCGGCCCGCCGGGGTGCGGTAGTGGCCGACGGTCAGCTCGGCCACCGAGCCGCCCGGGAGCTTGCTGGGCATCTGGACCGAACCCTTGCCGAAGGTGCGCGATCCGACGGTGACGGCCCGGCCCCGGTCCTGCAGCGCGCCGGTGAGGAGCTCGGCGGCGCTCATCGTGCCGCCGTCGACGAGGACGACGAGGGGGCGGACGGTGTCACCGCCCGGCTGCGCGTAGAGGGCGCGCTGCTCGCCGTGCACGTCGTACGTGGCGACCAGGCCGCCGTCCAGGAAGGCGGACGCGGCAGTCACGGCCTCGGTGACCAGGCCGCCGGAATTACCGCGCAGATCGAGGAGCACCCCGGCACCCGCCGGTGCGTCCCGGACCGCGTCGCGGATCTCGGCACCCGAGCCCCTGGTGAACGAGTCGACCTCGATCAGTACAGCTGCGGAGGAATCGGAACGGTCCGGTCCGATTCGCCGCACGGTGACGGCCTCGGTGGTGAGTCTGGCCCGGCGCAGCGTCTCGGTCCGAAGGACGGCGCCCCGCTGGACCCCCAGCACGACGGTGGTGCCCGCGTCCGCCTCCGTACGGTCTCCGCGCAGCAGGGCCACGGCCTCGGCAACGGGGCGCTTGTCGATCCGGTGACCGTCGATCGTGCGGAGCAGGTCGCCCGGCTCGATGCCGGCCCGGTCGGCGGGGCCGCCGGGCTGGACCCGGGCCACCTCGACCAGCCCGTCCGCGGAGCGCTTCGCGGCGACCCCGACACCGGTGTACGAGCCGTCGAGCGCCTGCTCGAACTCCTCGTACTGCCGCTCGTCGTACACCGCACTCCAGCGGTCGCCGCTGCGGCTGACGGCCTCCTCGGCCGCCTCCTTACCGGACTTGCCGTCGGCGACGGCGCGGGCGGCGGCGGCGGCCACCTCGTCGCCGTCGACGGTGGAGGCGACGGAACGGGCCGCGATGCCCGAGGACTTCGCACCGTCGCGCGGCAGCGAGCCGGTGGCGGCCGCGGTGGCCAGCACGGTCGCGAAGACCAATGTCAGGGCCGCCCCGCGGCGCACGCCGCGGGGCCCGAAACATTGTGTGGGGCCCGACATGGCGTCGAGTCTAGGACAACGCCCCTGTGACGCACGGCCGGTTGGCCGCGCACCACAGGGGCGCTTGTCACACCTTCAGGTACTTGCGGAGCGCGAAGAGAGCGGCAACGGCGGGCATCAGCAGACCGATTGCCAGGACCAGGGGCAGCTTGGTGAAGACCGCGTCCCAGCCGATGAAGTCGATCAGATTCAGCTTGCTCTGCAGTGCCAGACCGCCGTCGATCAGGAAGTACCGACCGGCCAGCAGCATCACGCAGGCGAGCACACCACCGATGAGACCGGCGAACGCGGCCTCCATGATGAACGGCATCTGGATGTAGAAGCCGGAGGCGCCGACGAGCCGCATGATGCCGGTTTCGCGCCGTCGGCTGAACGCGGACACCCGGACGGTGTTCACGATCAGCATCAGCGCAATGACCAGCATCAGCGCCATCACGAAGAGGGCGGCCACATTCATGCCGTTCATCAGCTGGAAGAGGTTGTCCAGGATGGATCTCTGGTCCTGGACGGACTGCACCCCGTCACGGCCGGCGAAGGCGGTGGCGACGACCTTGTACTTCTTCGGGTCGTGGAGCTTGACCCGGAACGACTCCTGCATCTGGTCCGGCGTGATGTTGCTCGCCATGGGCGAGTCGCCGAACTGCTGCTGGTAGTGCTTGTACGCCTGGTCGGCCGACTCGTAGGTGACCTTCTCGACCAGGCTGTCCATCTTGCCGAGGTCGGCCTCGATGTCCTTCTTCTGCTGCGCGGTGACAGCGCCCTTGGCGCACTTGGGCGTCGAGGTCACATCACTCTTGCTGCACAGGAAGATCGAGACGTTGACCTTGTCGTACCAGTAGTCCTTCATCGTGCTGACCTGCTCGCGCATGAGCAGCGCGCCGCCGAACAGGGCGAGCGAGAGGGCGACGGAGACGACGACGGCGAAGGTCATCGTGAGGTTGCGACGGAGGCCGACGCCGATCTCCGACAGGACGAACTGGGCGCGCATGGCGTCCTTTCAGTGCTCGATGCTCAGTGCTGGTAGCCGTAGACGCCGCGGGCCTGGTCGCGTACGAGACGGCCCTGCTCCAGCTCGATGACGCGCTTGCGCATCTGGTCGACGATGTTCTGGTCGTGAGTCGCCATGATCACAGTGGTGCCGGTCCGGTTGATCCGGTCCAGCAGCTTCATGATGCCGACGGAGGTCTGCGGGTCGAGGTTGCCGGTCGGCTCGTCCGCGATCAGCAGCATCGGACGGTTCACGAACGCCCGCGCGATCGCCACGCGCTGCTGCTCACCACCGGAGAGCTCGCCGGGCATCCGGTCCTCCTTGCCGCCGAGGCCGACCAGGTCGAGGACCTGGGGCACCGCCTTGCGGATCTCACCGCGCGGCTTGCCGATGACCTCCTGCGCGAACGCCACGTTCTCCGCAACGGTCTTGTTGGGGAGGAGGCGGAAGTCCTGGAACACCGTGCCCAACTGGCGGCGCATGTGCGGCACCTTCCAGTTGGACATGCGCGCGAGGTCCTTGCCCAGGACGTGAACCATGCCCTGGCTGGCGCGCTCTTCGCGGAGGATGAGTCGCATGAAGGTGGACTTGCCGGAGCCGGAGGAGCCCACCAGGAAGACGAACTCGCCCTTCTCGATATCGAGAGACACACCCCGTAGAGCGGGACGGCTCTGCTTCGGGTAGGTCTTGGAGACGTTGTCGAATCGGATCACGGATGCACCACGGTCGGCCGGGAGTAGGTGTGCGTGACCATACGCGAACCGGGCTGACGCGTGCAGGCGCGCGTCCGGGGATGGGCGATTTATGGCGGAACGGGACTGGCCGGAAGCGAGGCCGAAGCGCTACGGAACGGGTGATGTCCGGCGGGCCGCGCCGAAATCCGCGCGAGCTGGCACAGTGGTGGGGGGAACAGTTGCGTTTCCATGAGCGTTGTGCGGAGTGAAGGCGTATGCGGCTCCGCCGCGCGGGAGGAGGAAAGCGCATGACCTATGACCGACTGGTGTGCGCAAACTGCGCAGCGCCCGTGAACGAGGGCCGTTGCCCTGTGTGCCGGGCCAGCCGCGCACGGCTGCAGCAGGAACAGGAGCAGGGAATGTTCGCGGGGCTGAGCCCTGTGACGCTGGTGGCCCTGCTGGTGGTGCTGCTGGGCGCGCTGGCGCTGCTGGCGCACCAGACCGTGTAGTCGAGGCCGTCCGTCCGCCTGCAAGAGCGTGTACGTGTACGCAGAGGGGCCCGGGATGCCGACTGGCATCCCGGGCCCCTCTGTGCGTAGCTGTTACCGCAGGCGGCCCTTAGGCGACCGTACGGCCGTTCACGAGGCGCGGCAGGATCCGGAAGCCGATGCCTCCGGCAATCATCGTCGCGGCGCCGACCAGCAGGAACGTGGTCTCGGCGGCACCGGTCTCGGCGAGCTCGTCCTTGCCCTTGCCCTGCTCGACCGGCTGGTTGCCGGCCGAGTCGGGGGTGGTGTTGTCCGCGCACTTCGCGCCGTCGAGGTCGACGGTGCACGTGTCGGCGGCGCCGCCACCGGTCGCGGAGCCTGCGGAGGCGTTACCGGTGGTGGAGCCGGTGTCGCCACCGGTCGCGCCGCCGTGCGAGGCACCACCCTGGTTGCCCGCGCCACCCTGGTTACCGGCACCACCCTGGTTGCCCGCACCACCCTGGTTGCCCGCGCCACCCTGGTTGCCCGCACCACCCTGGTTGCCCGCACCACCCTGGTTGCCCGCGCCACCCTGGTTACCGGCACCACCCTGGTTGCCCGCGCCACCCTGGTTACCGGCACCACCCTGGTTGCCCGCACCACCCTGGTTGCCCGCACCACCCTGGTTGCCCGCACCACCCTGGTTGCCCGCACCACCCTGGTTACCGGCACCACCCTGGTTGCCCGCACCACCCTGGTTGCCCGCACCACCCTGGTTACCGGCACCACCCTCGCTGCCCGCACCACCCTGGTTACCCGCGCCACCCTGGTTACCGGCACCACCCTCGCTGCCCGCACCACCCTGGTTACCGGCACCACCCTCGCTGCCCGCACCACCTTCGGTGGTACCGCCCGTGTCGACGCCACCGGGCTCCCCGCCGCTACCACCGCCGGCCTCGCCGGCGTTGCCGACCTGGGCGCTGACGGAGGCGTCACCGGCGTCCACGCCGATCCCGATTCCGATACCGGCGGCCGATGCCACACCGGCAGCGGTGAGCGAGGCACCCGCCGCGATCACCGCACCTGCGGCTATGCGCGCGACGCGTACTCGCGTCTTCTTGGTCATCTGCTGCTACCCCCAGTAGCTGTTCTCGTCAGTGGAGCAGCCATATGCGGGCCCCGGCTCTGCGGGGTTTGCTCCGAACAGCGCCACATGGAACCGTGGTCACGCCGCCCGCCCCCGTTCACACCCGTCCCAGACATACGCATGCTGCTCTAGCACCCTGTCCACAGTTAAGGCCTGCGTCAAGGCCGTTCCGTGCAATGTGCACCGCTTTGATAGCAGTTGACCTTCATTCAGAATCACGACTGTGACGCACTCACCACGCCACCTGCGCAACTCGGAACCCCAACTCCCTTTCGGGTGCCGCCCCGCACCCCTCCCCGACGAAAACGGCGGTGCCGGAAACCCCGTCGGGATTCCGGCACCGCCGTAAGAACAGGAAGCAGCAACAGACTGCTGGGGCCCGCCTACTTCTCCCGCTGCTTGCGCCAGCGGATGCCCGCCTCCAGGAAGCCGTCGATCTCGCCGTTGAAGACCGCTTCCGGGTTGCCGATCTCGAACTCCGTACGCAGGTCCTTGACCATCTGGTACGGGTGCAGGACGTAGGACCGCATCTGGTTGCCCCAGGAGTTGCCACCGTCGCCCTTGAGGGCGTCCATCTTGGCCTGCTCCTCCTGGCGGCGGCGCTCAAGGAGCTTCGCCTGGAGGACGTTCATCGCGGACGCCTTGTTCTGGATCTGCGAGCGCTCGTTCTGACAGGAGACGACGATGCCGGTCGGGAGGTGGGTCAGGCGCACCGCGGAGTCCGTGGTGTTGACGCCCTGGCCGCCGGGGCCCGACGAGCGGTACACGTCGACGCGCAGCTCCGACTCGTCGATCTCGATGTGGTCGGTCTGCTCGACCACGGGCAGCACCTCGACACCCGCGAAGGACGTCTGGCGGCGGCCCTGGTTGTCGAAGGGCGAGATCCGGACGAGCCGGTGGGTGCCCTGCTCGACGGAGAGGGTGCCGTAGGCGTACGGGATCTGGACGGCGAAGGTGGTCGACTTGATGCCGGCCTCTTCCGCGTACGACGTCTCGTAGACCTCGGTCTTGTAGCCGTGCCGCTCGGCCCAGCGGATGTACATGCGCTGGAGCTTCTCGGCGAAGTCGGCGGCATCCACGCCACCGGCCTCGGCCCGGATGTTGACCAGGGCCTCGCGGGAGTCGTACTCGCCGGAGAGGAGCGTACGGACCTCCATCTCGTCGAGCGCCTTCCTGACGGACTCCAGCTCCGCCTCGGCCTCGGCGAGAGTGTCGGCGTCGCCCTCGTCCTCGGCGAGCTCGAAGAGAACCCCGAGATCGTCGATGCGGCCGCGCAGGGCCTCGGTCTTGCGGACCTCGGCCTGGAGGTGCGAAAGCTTGCTGGTGATCTTCTGCGCCGCGTCCGGGTCGTCCCAGAGGGACGGCGCCGCCGCCTGCTCCTCGAGCGCGGCGATGTCCGCCCTCAGCGCATCCAGGTCCAGGACGGCCTCGATCGACCCCATGGTCGAGGAGAGGGACTTCAGCTCTTCGGAAATATCGACGACTGCCACGGGTCCAGCGTAACGGCTGTCGGCGCGGACATTCCTCGGGCCGCATGATCACGACTCCGCGACCGTGTGGGAGCCGCGTCACCGGGCCGTACGGCGAAGGGGTGCCCACGGGACTCTGCGGCCCCGGACCCATCGGGAACCGCCTCGCGGGCCCCGGGGGGTCAGGGTGTTCCGGGTGCCGAGTTCTTCGTGTCCTGCGCAGGCGCGTCCGCGGCGTCGTCGCCCAGCGCCAGCCAGCCGCCCACGCCCAGCGCCACCACCAGCACCAGCGCCGCGGCGCCCAGCGTCAGGCGGCGCTTGCGGACGGCCGCGGACTTGTTGCGGGCCGAGCCCGGGCGGGGCCGGCCCGGGGAGCGCGGGGCCCTGGCCGTGCCCCGGGGGCCGCCGGAGAGTTCGTCGGGGGCCGGGACACGCATGCTCGTGTGGGTGTCCCGGTTGGAGTCGGCGGACGAGCCGGGGACCAGGGGGACCGCGCCGCGGCGGCGGGGTTCCTCGGGTGCGGGGGTGTACTGCTGCTCGTCGTACGTCTGGGGTTCCGGTTCGACATGCGGCTCGTCCACGTCCAGCGGCGGGATACCGGCCAGCTGCGGGAGCTGCTCGCGCAGCCGGGCCGCGAGCTCGGAGGCGCGCAGCCGGGAGGCCGGGGCCTTGGCCAGGCACTGGACCAGGAGCTGCCAGAGCTCGTCGGGGATGCCCGGGAGCGGGACGACCGTCTCCGTGACGTGGCGGCGCAGGACCGCGCCGGGGTGTCCGCCGCCGAAGGGCGTGAAGCCGGCCAGGAGTTCGTAGAGGACCGTCGCGAGTGCGTAGATGTCGACGGCGGCGCGGGGCGGGAGGCCCTCGACTATCTCGGGGGCCAGATAGTCCGGCGTGCCGATGATCTTGCTGGCCTTGGTGCGGCGCGGGGTGTCGATCAGCTTGGCCACGCCGAAGTCGGTGAGCAGCGCCGGGTGCGAGCCGCCGGGGCCGAGCGGGCCCTCCATGTCGAGCAGGATGTTCTCCGGCTTGACGTCACGGTGGACCACCCCGGCGGCGTGCGCGGCGGCCAGGCCGTCGGCGACATCCGCGATGATCGCGACGGCGGCCTCGGGCGCGAGACGGCGTTCGCGGTCGAGGCGGGTGCGCAGGTCCGTGCCGCGTACCAGGTTCATGACCAGTGCCAGGTCGTTGCCGTCCACCACGAGATCGCGGACGGCGACGATATGCGGATGGTCCAGGCCGAGCAGGGCGGTGCGCTCCTGGACGAAGCGGCCCACGAGCTCCTGGTCGGACGCGAGGTCCTCGCGGAGCAGCTTGATGGCCACCGGGCCCTCGGGCCCGTCGCCGAGCCACACCGTGCCGGCGCTGCCGCGCCCCAGGATCTGGTGGGCGGTGTACCGGCTGCCGATATTCCGTGCCAAAACTGCTCCCTCAGCGGCTGGCGATGGACCGTCGCTCATGACCCCCGGTCGACAAAGTTACGCGTCGATCGGGGTGTTGAGTGCCCGGGATGGCGCCAACCCTCACTTCTGCGGGCGAAATGCGGTGGAAACTGGCCCGCAGAAGTCGATATAGCTACAGAGTTGATGGTGCACCGGCCGCTCAGGGACCGCTGCTGCCGCCCAGTTTCGAGACCCAGTCGGTCACGCTGGAGACGGCGTCACTGATCGCCGCCCAGTAGCTCTTGCCCTGGCCGATCCAGTCCTGCAGCGGGGTCAGTTCCCAGATCAGCCAGCCCGCGACGAACAGCAGCACCAGGGTGAACAGGCAGCCCTTGAGACAGCCGAGGCCGGGAATCCTCATCGGGTTGGCGCTGCGCTGCCTCGGCTCGCGGGGCTGCCGCGGGGCCGGCTGCTGGGGCGGCGGCTGCTGCGGGGGCGCGTACTGCTGCCGCTGGTACTGCTGTTGGGGCTGGTGCTGGGGTTGCGGCTGGTACTGCTGCTGCCGGGGCTGGGGGTACTGCTGCGGCTGCTGCTGGTACTGCTGAGGCTGCGGCGGCTGCTGCCGTCGCTGAGGCTGCTGGGGCTGGGGCTGGGACCGCTGGGGGCGGCGGCGCAGCGGGTCCTGGCCCGGGTCGAGGTACTGGACCTGCGTCTGCTCGTTGCGATCGCGGGCCGCCTGGAGCTGGGACTGCCAGGGGTGCGGCCCCTCGGGCTGCGGAGGGCCGTCCGGGTGCGGCGGTACGGGCGGCATGACCGAGGTCGGGTCGGCGTGCCCGCCCGGGCCGGGGGCGTGCTGCATGACGCTGGTCGCGGCGTTCGGATCGTACGAGCCCGCGTTGCTGGGCAGCACCTGCGTCGGGTCGGCCGCACCGGGGGTCTGGGGAACGGCCGCGGGCGCCGGGTCGGGTGCGAGCAGGGCGCCCACGCCGTCGGCCGCCGCGATCTGGGCCGAGCTGGCGTGCACGCCGATACCGGCCGCGACGGTACGCAGACCACGGGCCAGGTTCTCGGCGCTGGGCCGCCGGTCGGGGTCCTTGCTCAGGCAGCGCTCTATGACCGTCCACAGCGGCGCCGGGACGGTGGTGGGGCGGCGGGGCTCCTCGCTGAGGTGCCGGTGCAGGACTTCGAGGGCGGTGCCTCCGGAGAACGGCGGGCGCCCGGTGACCAGCTCGTACAGCAGGATGCCCGCGCCGTAGATGTCGACCGCGGACGTCTGCGGCCGCCCCTCGGCGGACTCGGGCGCCACATAGGCGGGCGTGCCGACGAACTCATGGGTCCGGGTCAGCCCCGGGGAGTCGGCCAGGCGCGCGATGCCGAAGTCGGTGAGCATCGGGTGCATCTGGCCGTCGCGCTCGTCGAGCAGGACGTTGGCGGGCTTCAGATCGCGGTGGACGACACCGTCGGCGTGGCTGGCGGCGAGCGCGTCCGCGATCTGCGCGGTGAGGAGCGCGGCGGCGACCGGGGTGAGCGGGCCGTTCTCGCGGAGGTAACGGTGCAGGTCGGGGCCGTCGACCAGGTCCATGACGAGGGCGAGCAGATCTCCCTCGACGACCAGGTCGCGGGTGCGCACGATGTTCTCGTGGGTGAGCCGGAGCAGCACGGAGCGCTCCCGCAGGAACCGCATCACGACGTCCGCGTCGTTGGCGAGCTCCTCCTTCAGGACCTTGATCGCCACGGTCTCGCCGGGCTGGCCCGCGACGGCCGCCTCGGCGCCTGCGGTCTCCCGCTGGCGGGCACGCCAGACGGTGCCCGTGGCGCCGCGTCCCAGCGGCTCCTCGAGCAGGTACTTGCTGCCTACCGGCCGCACGTCATGCGCTCCCTGCTGATCGTGGTGCTTGCGGTGCTCCCGGATCCCCCCGGGAGTTCCGGCCCACTCTAGTGGGGTGACCGGCGAGGTCGGGCGGGTCCGCCCGGTTGCCGTCGCCGTCCTTGTCCGCCGGGCCCGATTGCCTGCTGAAGGAGGTACCGGCCGGTTGCGGAACAAGACGCTCACACCGGGCGGATGGTTGTCGTACACACGTGCGATGAACCGCTCCGGGCGCTCTCCCGGATCGGTTGCGCTGCCGCGGAGAACGTTCCAAGCAGGCACTTATGGGCGCACAGCCGACCTTTCAAGATCACTTAGCGGTGGCCCCCGGGCGTGTTGTCAGTGGCAGGTGCGAGGATGCCTTCAGCACGGACTGTGGGGTAGGGAGCCCTGTAGCACGTGACGAACCTGTACCGGACGACGCGTCCGGGTTGTCGGGTGGGGGGAATCACAGGGCGTTTCCCCTGCCCGGCGCCCCGCGCAGAAGGGACCGCCGACGGCGATGCAGATCCGGCTGACCGTCCTCGCGCCGCGCAGCGGCCAGACTCCGGCGCGCGCCTGCGACGTGCTGGTCACCGCCCCGCCGGGGACGGCGCTCGCCACGGTGGCGTCCAATCTGGCCGCGGCCGTCTCCGGGCCCGACGGCTCGCTCGGCAGCGGTGCGGTGGTGCTGTTCGCCGGGCGCGAGCGGCTCGACGCGCAGCGGTGCGCACTGGGGGAGCCCCCGCTGGTCGACGGAGCGGTGCTCTCGCTCCAGGTCCCGGGCGATGACGAGGCGGCGGACGACGCCGTTCCGGCGCAGCTGCACGTGGTCGCGGGGCCCGACGCGGGCGGGGTCCATCTGCTGCACGGCGGCCGGATCCGGATCGGCCGCTCCGCCGACGCGGACGTCCCGCTCGACGACCCCGATGTGTCCCGCCTGCACTGCACGGTGACGGTCTCCGCGGACGGCCTGGTCTCGGTGGCCGACCTGGGCTCCACCAACGGCACCCTGCTCGACGGTACGGAGGTCCGCGACCGCCCGGTCCGTCTGAAGCCCGGCGCGCTGCTGCGGCTCGGCGAATCGACGCTCCGGCTGACCTCGGGCGCGCGTACGCCGACGCTGGCGGCAGCCCCGGACGGCGAGGGGCATCTGCGGGTGTCCGGTACAGCAGGCGCGGCCGCCGCCGATGGCGGCTTCGCCGAGCAGTACGGTTCCGGCCACGGGTATGCCCCGGCCACCGCCGGCCCCGGGCCCGCCCCGTACGAGGGGCCCGGCGACCGTCACACGTACGAGAGCGGCGAAGGCGGATGGGCCGACACCCGCCGCCAGTCCCCCTCCGAGCACTCCCCCCGCTTCCCGGGCGACGGGACACCCCGGCGGGGCGGGATAGGCGCCTGGGCGCGCAGGCTCGCGGGCAACAAGGGCGAGCCGGTGCACGAGGCGACGCCCGACGAGACAGGCGCGGCCGAGCTGCCGTTCCCGGCCGCCGCCTCCCCCGCGACACCATCGGGATCCGCCGCGCAGAGCATCTGGCCCGACCCCGCGGCCGTGCTGCTGACCGCGCTCGGACCCGGCCCCCGGCTGTGGGAGCGCGACACCGCGCACCCGGAGGCGCTCGTGGTGCGCCTGGGGACGACGGACCGGGCCGAGCTGCCCGCCGTGCCGGTGACCGTGGGGCTGCGGGAGGCCGGTTCCCTCGGGCTCGCCGGTCCGCGGACCCGGCTGGCCGGACTCGCCCGTTCAGCGGTGGCGCAGCTCGCCGCGCTGCACTCCCCCGCCGATCTGGAGATCGTGCTGATCAGCACGGACCGCGCCCGCAGCGCGGACGAGCGCAGGCGCGAATGGGCCTGGCTCGGCTGGCTGCCCCATCTGCGCCCCATGCACGGCCAGGACTGCCGGCTGCTCCTCGCGTACGACCGGGAACAGGCCGTCGCCCGTGCGACGGAGCTGGTGCGACGGCTGGACGACGGGCCGCTGGGGCCCGGCTGGGCGAGCCTGGACCGCAGCACGGTCGCCGAGGCCGCCGGGCAGTACTCGGGCCCGTACACCGTGGTGATCGTCGACGGCGACCCCGGCTCGGCGGTGCTGCGCGAGAACACCGCCCGGCTGGCCGCCGCGGGTGCCGCTGCCGGAATCCATCTGATCTGTCTGGCCGAGACCCCGGCCGCCACGCCCACCTCACCGGTCGCGGCGACGTACGAGGCCGCCTGCCACGCCTCGATCGCGTTCCGTGAGTGCGGGGCGGTGGCGATGCTGAGCGGCGATGTGGCCACGGCACTGCGACTGCTGCGCACGGCGGACGGCCGGGCCGCGGGCCGCGGCACGGTCGCCGCGGTGGACGCGGTGTCGGCGCACTGGGCCGAGCGGTTCGGCCGGGCGCTGGCCCCGCTGCGTACGGAGGGTTCGGCGTCGGCCCACGGCCGGTCCGCGTCGGCCGCGCTCCCGCCGACCGCCCGGCTGCTGGACGAACTGGGCCTGGCCCGTGCCACCCCGGCATCCCTGATGGCCCGTTGGGCCTCCACCGCGGACGACCAGCCCGGCGCCACGGTCCGCGGTTCGGGCCGCTGGGCGGGCGGCCCGACGGGCGCCGGTGGCGGTACGGATGCGGCCGACGCGGATGCCCGCGGTTCGGGACGTACGGAGTACCCACGCAGTGCGGGCCCCCGCGTGGGCGCCCAGCGCACAGGCGGCGCACCGGGGCCGGACCGCGCGGGCAGGTACGCCCCCGGCTCGGGGCGCACCCCGTACCCCGGCAGCGAGACCACCACCCACATCGGCACCGCGGGCCACGGCCTCGTGCGCGACGACTCCCACGACACCGGTGGCTCCGGACGCACCCCGTACCCCGGCACCTCCCGTGTCGGCGGCGGGCGCTACGGCAGTTCGCCCGGGGACACCCCGAGCTCCCGCACCGTTCCCGGGTCCGGTACCTGGGGCGGAGGTGATGTCCAGGGGGCCGACAGTCTCCGTTCCGCCGGATCCGGGCGGACCTCGAACCGGGTCAGCGGCCCGCGCGGCGGCGACACACCCCCGGTCGCGGCGCGAGGCGCCGGGAGCGGGGCAGCAGCCGCACGTACCGCAGCGGAAGCGAACACGGGCACCGGCGTGCCCGCAGCCGCCCGGGCCGAGGGCACCGCCGCCGTGGCCGCCGGGCGGCCCGTCGTGGTGCTCGGGGCCGGGCCCCGGGGCGCGGTCAGTGTGGATCTGGCGGAGGAGGGCCCCCACCTTCTCATCGAGGGGCCGGCCGGCAGCGGACGTACGGAGCTGCTGCGGGCCGTCGCCGCCTCGCTGGCCGCGGCAGCCCGGCCCGACCGGCTGGGCATACTCCTGGTCGACGGCGCCGGTGGCGAGCGCGGCGAGAGCCTGCGCCCCTGTACCGAACTCCCGCACGCGTTCACACACCTGGTGGCCTCCGACCCGGTACGGATGCGCGAGTTCGCGCAGGCGCTGGGCGGCGAACTGAAGCGGCGCGCCGAACTGCTCGGCCCGTACGACTTCACCGAGTGGCACCACCGGCACGAGGCGGCGCAGCGGATGGTCGGCCAGCGCCCGCCGAGCGCCGCGGAGCAGCGCGGAGACCTGGACTCCCCGATGAGCGGGACGCTCCGGCTGCGGCCCGCTGCCGCGCGGTCCACGGATCCCGGCCCCTCCCCGCTGCCCCGGCTCGTCGTCCTGGTCGACGACTTCGACGCGCTGGTCGCCCCGGCGCTCGGCAGCCCCGGCCGGCCCGCCGCGGGGTCGGTCGTACGGGCCCTGGAAGCCGTGGCCAGGGACGGCGGCCGGCTCGGCGTCCACCTGGTCGCCACGTCCGCCCGCCCGGACCGTACGGAGGACACGGACCTGGCCCATGGGGCGCGGCTGCGCATCGTGCTCGACGCGCCGGTCGTCCCGCCGTCGCCGGAGGATCCGGCGCCCGGACGTGGCCGGCTGGGGCATCCGGACGGGCGGGTGACACCGTTCCAGGGCGGCAGGGTGACGGGACGCATTCCGCGTACGGCGACCCTGCGCCCCACCGTCGTCCCGCTGGAGTGGGAGCGGATGGGCGATCCGCCGGCCCGGCGCCCGGTCCGCGAACTGGGCAACGGTCCGACGGACCTGGCCCTGCTGGCCAGTGCGCTGGAGCGGGCGGCCAGGTCGGTGAACGCCGAGCCGATAGCCCCGTTCGGGCCCGTCCGTTCCTGAGGGGCACCGGGTCCGGACATCCACTGACATGACGTCACGAGCCCATTACGATCAAGGAGTTGACCCGAGAAGCGGTATTGCGGCACCCGTACACCGGGCGTAGGACTGTGCGCACACAACGATGTGAGAGACGGGGAAGCAATGCGCACAACCCTTCGGATCAGCAGGGCCGCCGCAGTGTTCACCGCCATCGGCGCACTGGCCCTCACCGGTTGCAGTGACGACGGCGGCGGAAAAGACAAGTCGGACAAGAGCTCCGAGGGCGGCAAGGGGAGCTCGCCGAGCGTCGTACTGCCGAAACTGGACGGCGAGAAGCTCTCGGTCGCGGCGGTCTGGACCGGCGTCGAGCAGGCCAACTTCGTCAAGGTCCTCAAGGAGTTCGAGAACCGCACGGGGGCAACGGTCACCTTCGTCCCGGCGCAGGACCCGATCGTCAACTTCCTCGGTACGAAGATCGCGGGAGGTCAGCCGCCGGACGTCGCGATGATCCCGCAGGTCGGCGCGATCCAGCAGGCCGCGCAGAAGAAGTGGGCCAAGCCGGTCGGCAACGAGGCCAAGGCCCAGCTGGACAAGAACTACTCGAAGGTCTGGCAGGACCTCGGCACGGTGGACGGCACCCAGTACGGCGTCTACTTCAAGGCCGCCAACAAGTCCCTGATCTGGTACAACGCCAAGGCGTTCGAGAACGCGGGCGCGAGCGAACCGAAGACCTGGAAGGACTTCCTGGCGACGGCCGAGACGGTCTCCGCCTCGGGTGTCACCCCGGTCTCGGTCGGTGGCGCGGACGGCTGGACCCTCACCGACTGGTTCGAGAACATCTATCTCTCCCAGGCGGGCCCGGAGAAGTACGACCAGCTGGCCCAGCACAAGATCAAGTGGACGGACCCCTCCGTCAAGGACGCGCTGACCACGCTCGCGCAGCTCTTCGGCAAGCCGTCACTGATCGCCGGCGGCGCCGACGGCGCGCTGCAGACGGAGTTCCCGGCCTCGGTCACCCAGACCTTCACCGGCGGCGACCAGCCGAAGGCCGCGATGGTCTACGAGGGCGACTTCGTGGCCGTCAACATCGCGCAGACGAAGGCGAAGATCGGGACCGACGCCAAGGTGTTCCCGTTCCCGGCGGTCGGCGCCGAGTCCCCCGTCGTGACGGGCGGCGACGCGGCGGTGGCACTGAAGGACGGCAAGGGCGCCCAGGCCCTGCTGACCTGGCTGGCCTCGACGGACGCGGCGAAGATCATGGCTGAGCAGGGCGGGTTCATCTCGCCGAACAAGTCCCTGGACGCCGCCGCGTACCCGAACGAGGTGCAGCGCACGATGGCGAAGGCGCTGGTCGCGGCTGGTGACGCCGTCCGGTTCGACATGTCCGACCAGGCCCCGCAGTCGTTCGGCGGGACGCCCGGGAAGGGCGAGTGGAAGACCCTCCAGGACTTCCTGAAGAACCCGAAGGACATCGCGGGGACTCAAGCCAAGCTGGAGTCCGACGCGGCCAAGGCGTACAAGAGCTGACGGGATGACGACAGCCACAGCGGGGGGCGCCGACGCGGTGCCCCCCGCCGACAAGCATCCGTCCGGACAGTCGTCGCCGCCCTCGCCCAGACAGCCGTCCGATGCCCCGGCCGGCGGCCCGAAACGCAGCCGCAGCCGCAGAAGTGTGACCGGCACCCGCCGGGTCATCGCGGCCCTGTTCCTGGCGCCCGCGCTGGTGCTGCTGGGCGCGCTCGTGGTCTATCCGATCGTGTACTCCGTCTACCGGTCGTTCTTCGACCAGGCGGGTACGGGCTTCGCCGGACTCGACAACTACAAGGCGCTGTTCACGGACGACACCATCCGTACAGCGGTCAAGAACAACGCGATCTGGGTCGTGTTCGCGCCGACGGTCTCCACCGTACTCGGGCTGATCTTCGCGGTGCTGACGGAGCGGATCCGCTGGGGTACGGCGTTCAAGCTGATCGTCTTCATGCCGATGGCGATCTCCATGCTCGCCGCGGGCATCATCTTCCGGCTGGTGTACGACGCGGCCCCGGAGCGCGGGGTCGCCAACGCCGTATGGGTGGGTGTGCACGACACATTCGCCGAGTCGGCGGGCTATCCGAAGGCGCATCCGCTGCCCGTCCACCCGCTCAAGGCGGGCGGCGGCGGTTCGTTCGTCACCAAGGCGCCGGTACGGGCCGGGCAGCCGGTGCAGCTGCCGCTGGTCGGTGTGGCACCGGCGAAGATGCCGACGGACGCGAAGCCCGCGAAGGCCGCGGCTGCGGGGGCCGGGAAGATCACCGGTACCGCGTGGCTGGACTTCACCAGGGGCGGCGGCGGCAGACCCAATGTCATCGACGCCAAGGAGCTGGGGCTCAAGGGCATCGAGGTGGAGGCGGTCAAGGACGGCAAGGTGGTCGCCTCGACGACGGCGGCCGCGGACGGGACATTCACCCTGCCCGCTTCGGCGGACGGCGCCGAACTCCGGCTCCCCGCCTCCAACTTCAAGGAGCCGTACAACGGGGTCGAGTGGCTCGGCCCGACCCTGGTCACACCGGGGATCATCGGCTCCTACGTGTGGATGTGGGCCGGGTTCGCGATGGTGCTGATCGCCGCGGGCCTGGCGGGCCTGCCGCGTGAACTCCTGGAAGCGGCCCGGGTGGACGGTGCGAACGAGTGGCAGGTGTTCCGCCGGATCACGGTGCCGATGCTCGCGCCCGTTCTCGCGGTGGTGCTGGTCACGTTGATGATCAACGTTCTGAAGATCTTCGACCTGGTCTTCATCATCGCGCCGGGCTCCTCGCAGGACGATGCGAACGTGCTGGCGCTCCAGCTCTACCGCTCCTCGTTCGGTACGGACGCGGACCTCGGGATCGGCAGCGCCATCGCCGTGCTCCTGCTGCTGCTGGTACTCCCGGTGATGTATTTCAACGTCCGCCGGATCCGGAAGGAGGGGCGCCGATGACGACAGCGTCAAACACGGCCACGAGCCCCTGCCGGGGGTCCGGGGGTTGCCCCCCGGGACGGCACAGCAACGTCCGCCGGATCCGGAAGGAGGGGCGCCGATGACGACAGCGTCGAACACGGCCACGAGCACGACAGCCGCAACCGAACCGGTGAAGGCCGAACAGTCCCTCGGCGCACGCATCGCCGCCCGTGCCGGCGGCGGTGTGATGCGGGTCTTCCTCATCCTGGTGGGCCTGTTCTGGCTGATGCCGACCATCGGGCTGCTGCTGTCCTCGCTGCGCGGTGCGGACGACATCGCGTCGACCGGCTGGTGGAAGGTCTTCACGGCCCCGTCACAGCTCACCTTCGACAACTACTCGCGGCTGCTGGACAATTCGACCATCACCCACTCCCTCCTCAGCACGGTCATGATCACCGTCCCGGCGACCGTCCTGGTCGTCGTGATCGGTTCACTGGCCGGATACGCCTTCGCCTGGATGGAGTTCCCCGGCCGCGACTGGTGGTTCCTCGTGGTCGTGGGGCTGTTGGTGGTGCCGGTGCAGGTCGCCCTGGTCCCCGTCTCCAAGCTCTTCGGCGCGGTCGGGATCTTCGAGACGACCTTCGGTGTGATCATCTTCCACACGGCTTTCGGTCTGCCCTTCGCGATCTTCCTGCTGCGGAACTTCTTCGCGGAGATCCCGAGGGAGCTGCTGGAGGCGGCCCGGCTCGACGGGGCGGGCGAGATCCGGCTCTTCACCCGGGTCGTGATGCCGCTGGGCGGCCCGGCGATCGCCTCGCTCGGGATCTTCCAGTTCCTCTGGGTGTGGAACGACATGCTGGTCGCACTGATCTTCGCGGACTCCGGCTCCCCGCCGATCACGGTGGCCCTGCAGCAGCAGGTACGGCAGTTCGGCAACAACATCGATGTGCTGGCGCCCGGCGCCTTCGTGTCGATGGTCATTCCGCTTGCGGTCTTCTTCGCCTTCCAGCGTCAGTTCGTCTCCGGCGTGATGGCGGGCGCGGTGAAGTAGCCGCACAGCCGTACGTCAACACGGGGTGGTCCTGTTCACCGCAACAGGACCACCCCACCTGCAATTTTGCGGATTTGCCATATTTTGGCGTAACCCTGTCACCCCATCGGAAGTTTGCGGACCGCCCGCCCGCGCTGCGAACGACCCATGGATGTGTTGTGCCCCGGTTCAGTGTCATCGTGCCCGCGTACCGGGTTCAGGCGTATCTGCACGAGAGCCTGGACTCGGTGCTGACCCAGTCCTTCGAGGACTTCGAGCTCATCGCGGTTGACGACTGCTCACCCGATGCCTGCGGCGCCGTCATCGACGAGTTCGCCGCCCGCGACCAACGGGTGCGGGCCCTGCATCTGCCGGAGAACGTGGGTCTGGGCCGGGCCCGTAACGCCGGGATCGCACAGGCCACCGGCGACTATCTGATCTTCCTGGACAGCGACGACACCCTCGCCCCCGGCGCCCTGCGGGCCGTCGCCGACCGGATCGAGGAGACCGGGGAACCGGACGTCCTGGTCTACGACTACGCCCGTACGTACTGGACGGGCGAGAGCGTACGCAACACCTTCGCCGAACACCTCGCCGAGACCGGCCCCGCCACCTTCACGCTCGCCGGCCGGCCCGGGCTGCTGAAGGTCCTGATGGTCGTCTGGAACAAGGCGTACCGCCGGGCGTTCGTCGAGGCCGAGGGATTCGCCTTCCCGCCCGGCTACTACGAGGACACGCCCTGGACGTACCCGGTGCTGCTGGCCGCCCGCTCGATCGCGGTACTCGACCAGGTGTGCGTCGGCTACCGGCAGCGGCGCCGGGGCAACATCCTGGCCACCACCAGCCGCAAGCACTTCGACATCTTCGAACAGTACGACCGGGTCTTCGCGTTCATCGACGCCCGCCCCGAACTCGCGCCCTGGCGGCCGGTGATCTTCCGCAGGATGCTCGACCACTTCTGCACCCTGTTCACCACCCCCGGCCGACTGCCGCGCCGCAGCCGCGCCGAGTTCTTCCGCCGCGCCCGCGCCCATTGCGGCCGCTACCGCACTCCGGGCGCCCCCGCCCCGCGTCGCGCCCGGCTGCGCCACGGCCTGATCCGGCTGGGCGCGCACCGCACGTACCGTGCGCTGTGGACCGCGCAGTTGCTGCACGGCCGGCTGCGGAAGGTCACCACGGCTGTCCGCCGGGTGCTGCGGGCCGCCGCGCTTCAGGCGTACTACCGCATCCAGCTGCGGCTGCCCGTCCAGGCGGACCGGGCGGTGTTCGCGGCGTACTGGCACCGCGGCTACGCCTGCAATCCGGCCGCGATCGAGGCGAAGGCCCGCGAACTGGTCCCCGGCCTGCGGACCGCCTGGATCTGCCGCCCCGAGGACGCGCACACCGTGCCCACCACAACACAGCGGCTCACCCCCGGAACGTACGGCTACTGGCGGGCGCTGGCCCGCTCCAGGTATCTGGTGAACAACGTCAACTTCGACCGGCGGCTGGTCAAGCGGCGCGGCCAGGTGCTGCTCCAGACCCACCACGGCACACCGCTCAAGACCATGGGCCTCGACCTCCAGGACCGGCCCGCGGCGGCCCGCGGGATGGACTTCGGCCGGCTGCTGGCCAATGTCGACAAGTGGGATTACTCCCTCTCCGCGAACCAGCACTCCACCCTCGTCTGGGAGAAGGCCTATCCGTCGGCCTCCGCGAGCTGCGCGACACTGGAGTACGGCTATCCGCGCAACGACATCTACCAGCGGGCAACCGCCGACGACGTGGCGCGGCTGCGCGAGTCGATCGGCATCCCCGAGGGCACGCTGGCCCTGCTGTACGCGCCCACGCACCGCGACTACCGGCGCGACCAGCACATCGCGCTCGACCTGGCACGCGTGCTGCGGGTCCTCGGTCCGGGCTTTGTGATCCTGAGCCGCGCCCACTACTCGTACGGGGCTCCGCCGGTCGGCGAACCGCACCCGCGGATCATCGACGTCAGCGGCCACCCCTGCGTCGAGGCGCTCGCGCTCGCCTCGGACGTGCTGATCACGGACTACTCGTCGCTGATGTTCGACTACGCCAATCTGGACCGGCCCGTCGTCATCCACTGCGACGACCGCGAGGCGTACGAAGCGGCCCGCGGCACCTACTTCGACCTGCACTCCTGCCCGCCCGGCGCGATCGCGCACAGCGAGGACGAACTGCTCGACGTCTTCGCGACCGGCCACTGGTGCGGCACCCGCTCCGCCC
Source organism: Streptomyces sp. NPDC088246 (assembly GCF_044741025.1). Taxonomy (NCBI): domain Bacteria; kingdom Bacillati; phylum Actinomycetota; class Actinomycetes; order Kitasatosporales; family Streptomycetaceae; genus Streptomyces; species Streptomyces sp. NPDC088246. Next base: position 15,558 of record NZ_JBIURV010000001.1, on the reverse strand, counting down.
GGCTGCGTGCGGCGTTCCGGGAGCGTTTCTGTCCGTACGACGACGGGCACGCGGCGGAGCGGGTGGTGCGCCGGGTCTTCCTGGGCGACACGTCCGCGCAGCCGCCCGCGATTCCTCCGGCCCGGCGGCGGCCCGCACCGGCGGCGGGCAACCCGGCGCAGGTCAAGGTCTCCGCGCCTGCGACGGCCACGGTCCCGGCGGACCGGCAGGCGTCCGCGGGCCTCGGCCTCGCCGGAGCGCGGCCCACCAACCACCCCTGAGCGCACCTCTCCCCCGTAGACCCGAGTCCGAGAAAGAGCCTGTATGCCCCGGCTGAGTGTCATCATCCCCGTCCGCCGCGCCCGAGGGCAGTTGCGCGAGTGCCTGGAGTCGGTGCTCACGCAGTCGTTCACGGACATCGAGGTGATCGGGGTCGATGACGGTTCGCCGGACGGTTCAGGGCTGCTGTTCGACGAGTTCGCCGCACGGGACGACCGGGTGCAGGCCATCCATCTGCCGCCGGGGGCCGGGCCGGACGGGCGGCGCAACGCCGGGGCCGAGCGGGCCGTCGGGGACTATCTCCTCTTCCTGGAGGGCAACTTCGTCCACCTGCCGGGCGCCCTGCAGGCCGTCGCCGACCGGCTGGACGCCGCCGGTGACCCCGAACTGCTGCTGTTCGGCCATCACAGGCGCCCGTTCCGGGGCCGTCCCCGCCCGACCCGGTCGCTGGAGCTGCTCGGCGAACTGCCCGAGGGCCGGCTCGCCCTGCTCGAACACCCCATACTCCTGGAGATTGCACCGGTCTCCTGGAACCGCGCCGTGCGCCGCATCCTCCACGAGGGCGAGAAGCTGTCCTTCCGACCGGGGCGTCACGGGGAGCGGATGTACGCACTGCAGACCCTCGCCGCGGCCGAGTCCGTCGCCGTGCTCCCCACCGCCTGCGTCGAGCACCGCGGCCGGCGCCACCTGCCCGTTCCGGCCGACGCGACAAAACCGGCGGACGGCTCGACACCGCACCAGCTCGTCGACGCGTACGCCGGTCTGATGGAGTTCGTACGGGACCGGCCGCTCCTGCATCCCGTGCGGACCCTGCTCTTCGAGCGGGCGGCCTGGGAACTCCTTTCCGGATACCCGTCGGTGACCTGGCGGCGCAGGCGCTACGTACGGTCCGTGGCGGCGTTCCACCGTGCGCACCGGCCGGAAGGGCACCGTTTCCCGGGCGGTGCCCAGGGGCTGCGGCCGAAGCTGATGGGCGGTGGCCGGTACGTCGTGCTCGGCGCCCTCGACACGGTCCTGGCCCTGCGCCGCAGTCTGCGGGCGGCGCCCGGCGCGGTCCGGGCGCGGGCCAGGCGCACCCTGTCCGCGCGCTACTACTGGTGGCAGCGCAGGCTTCCGCTGGACCCCGGGCTCGCCGTCTACGCCGCGTACTGGAACCGCGGGGTGAGCTGCAATCCGGAGGCCGTCTTCCGCAAGGCCCAGGAGCTGGCCCCACAGGTGCGCAGCGTGTGGGTGGTGTCGAAGAACCAGGTGGACGCGGTGCCCCAGGGCATCGACCACGTGGTGCCGGGAACCCGCCGCTACTGGCAGTTGCTGGCCCGTGCCACGTACTTCTTCAACAACGTCAACTTCCCCGACCATCTGGTCAAGCGCCCCGGCCAGATCCATGTGATGACCCATCACGGCACCCCGCTGAAGATCATGGGGCTCGACCAGCAGGACTATCCGGCGGCGGCCCAGGGGCTGAACTTCGACCGGCTGCTCCAGCGCGTCGACCGGTGGGACTGGAGCGTCTCCGCCAACCCGCACTCCACCGAGGTGTGGGCACGCGCCTATCCGGGCACCGCCCGGTCCCTGGAATCGGGCTATCCGCGCAATGACGTCTTCGCGACGGCGACCGACGAGCGGATCGCACAGATCCGCGAGGGCCTCGGCATCCGGCCCGGCCGGCGCGCCATCCTGTACGCGCCGACGCATCGCGACTACGAGGCGGCGTTCACCAGCCGTCTCGATCTGGTCCGCCTCTGCGAGGCGCTCGGCCCGGACACCGTGGTGCTGGTCCGCGCCCACTACTTCTACGAGGGTGCCGGGCTGCCGGAGCACCCTTCGCTCCTCGACGTCTGCGACCATCCGCGGATCGAGGAGCTGTGCCTGGCGGCGGACGCGCTGGTGACGGACTACTCGTCGGTGATGTTCGACTACGCCCATCTGGACCGGCCGATCGTGGTGCACGCCCCCGACTGGGAGACGTACCGCACGGTCCGGGGAGTCTGCTTCGATCTGCTGTCCGGGAAGCCCGGCGACACCCCCGGGGCGGTCTCCACCGATACGGACGAGCTGGCCCGGATCTTCCTCGACGGCAGCTGGCGGAGCCCGGCGAACGAGGCGCTGCGGGCCGCGTTCCGGGCCCGGTTCTGTCCGTACGACGACGGGCGCGCAGCGGAGCGGGTGGTGCGGAGGGTGTTGCTGGGGGAGCGTGTGGTGCCGGGCCCGTCCGGCGGCGTGTCCTCGAACGCTGCCGGACGGGCTTGAATCTGCTCAGCGTTACTGGCCCGCCATCACCGTGAAGAGGCCGACGACCACGAGCAGCGACCCTCCCCAGGTCCACATCGAGGTCCGCTCGTGCAGCACGGTCGCCCCGGCCAGCACGATCAGCAGATACCCGAGGGCGTTGAACGGATAGGCGATGGACAGCGGCACCTTGGCCAGGGTGGTCATCCAGGCGATGGCGGACACCGCGAAGACCACCAGGCCGAGGACGACCCAGGGGCTGGTCGCGGCGCGCACGGCGAGGGACCCGCCGCCCTGCGCGGCGGCGGCCGCGGCGCCCTTCATCCCGTGCTTGAGCATGATCTGGCCGCCCGCCGACGAGAACACGGCGAACAGCAGCAGCATCAGACTGGGGAGGGTCAAGGCCTTGCTCCTGACTGCGGCGACCGGGGTTTCGGACGTCGGGGCGGGGGTGGGACGGGGGACGGCGGCCTCAGACGCCGACCCGGTCGGCAGCGGCGTACCGTCGGTTGAGGATGTCCTGTACATCGACGTGCTCTCCAGCGATGATCGTCTCGGCCGCATGCGGGGTGAGCAGTGCGACGTGCTGATAGCCGAACAGCGTCGGCCGGATCCGGGTGAGCAGCTTCGACACCCCGCCGAGGACCGCGGGGAGCGGTCCGCCTCCGAGCAGCGCCCAGAACGGGGCTCCGGTGGAGGCGATGTGGAGGACGTCGTAGCCCGCGTTCCTGACCGTGCGGCGCAGGCTGGCCCGGGTGAAGAAGCGCAGATGCGTTTCGTCGAGGATGCCGCGCCGGTCGTAGTCGAAGACGCCGAGCGCGACCCGCAGCCGTGAGTACCAGTGGCTGAAGTTCGGTACGGAGAGCAGCACATGGCCGCCGGGCCGCAGCACGGTGGCGACCTCGGCGAGCACGCGCTCGGGGCGGGAGAGGTGCTCGATGACATCTCCGGCGACGACATAGTCGTAGTCGGTGCCGATCTCCGCGGGCAGCCCCTCCTCCAGGTCGGCGAGGTGGAAGTGGGTGCATTTCTCGCGTACGCCGGGGACTTCGACGTAGTCCACACCCGTCACTTCGTGGCCGAGGGCCTCGAGTCGCTGTGCGAACAGGCCGCCGGAGCAGCCGAGATCGAGGACCCGGCCGGGCGGGAGGCTGCGCATCTTCTCCAGGATGACGGCGTGCGAGGAACCGTCGCCCTCCTTGAATGCGTACTCGACGGGCTTGGGGATCCAGGCGCAGGTGCCGAATCCCTTGACGGCGAGCCGGTATTCGAGGACGTCCTTGACGACGTCCTTCGCGTACTTCATGCCGTTGACGTAGCAGATCTCGTCGCCGTAGTAGGTGGGGACGGGGATCTCCTTGATCCGCATTCCTTCGTTGAGCAGCTGGACGATGATCTGGGTGTCGAAGTCGAACGCGTCGGTGTTCCGGTGGATCGGCAGCCTCTTGAGTGCCGCAACGCTGTAGGCGCGGTACCCGGAGTGGAATTCGGTGAGCTGCGAGCCGAGAAGAGCGTTCTCCAGGCGGGTGAGAATGCGGTTGCCCAGCCATTTGTACACCGGCATGCCGCCCTTGAGAGCGGATCCGGATTTCATCATCCGCGAGCCGAACACGGCATCGCATTCGCCGCGTTCGATCGGTGCGACCATGTCGGGCAGCAATTCGGGAGCGTACTGTCCGTCGCCGTGCAGCAGCACGATGATGTCGAGTCCGTGCTCGGCGGCCAGCGCGTATCCGGCCTTCTGGTTTCCGCCGTATCCGAGATTCTTGGTGTGCCGCATCACCACGGTCCGCGGCAGCCCCTCCGTCTGCGACCAGCGGCAGCCTGCGGTGAAGGTCGCGTCATGGCTCGCGTCGTCGAGAATCAGGACCTCGGCGACCTTGGACCGGAAGTCTTCCGGAATGCGGTCGAGGGTCCTCTCCAGCGTCGTCTCGGCGTTGTACGCGACCACCAGGATGCCGATCCTGGGGCTCGGGCTTTCCTTCACGGGGCGTTCTCCAGTTGTGCTCGGTGCTTGGGAGGGGCGGTCAGTTGACGGGGAAGCCGGTGGGCCGCGGGGTACAGGGCGCCGGGACCGAGGTCCGCTCGGCGGGGGATTGCGGGGGTGCGGACGGCTGCGCGGCGAGGATCTTGCGGACTCCGCTGACAAGGCAGGCGGCGAGGAGGAACCAGCCGGCCTCGCCCAGATGCAGCACCGTTTCGCTCCAGCGCACGGCGGAGCGCCCCTGGTATCCGAGGACCGCCGTCAGGCCGAGCAGACAGCCGTACGCGGCGCCTTCCCAGAACCCGATGACGAACAGCCCGGCGGCCGCCCAGGTCAGGTACTGCAGGGCGGACGCGGTGGAGAGCAGCAGCAGCAGGCCCATCGTCACGGCGACGACACCGGGCAGCTGCGCGGGCCGCAGCCAGGCGAGCCAGACCCCGGCCGACACGCAGACCAGCACGAAGAGGAAGTGACCCTCGCCCTGGATGAAGGTGATGAAGGACTGCGGCAGGCCGAGCGCATCGGCGAACCGGACAAGGCCCCAGAGCCGGTAGCTGCCGCCCGCGTACTCCAGGACGTTCTCCTTGAGGCTCTGCGGCACGGTCACCAGGACCGGTCCCCAGACGAGGGCGACGAGGGCGGTGAACCCGGCGGTGAAACGGGTGAGCGCCGGCCGGCCGGAGCGCAGCGCGACGATGAACAGCGCCGGGATCACCACCACCGGGACGAACTTGACACTGATCGAGAGCGCGGCGCACAGCCCGGCGGCCAGCGGCGACCTCCGGTCCACGAGCAGATGGGCGGCGGCCAGGGCGAACGTGATGGCGACCGCGTCGGTGTTGCCGTGATAGCCGGAGGTGGCGATCAGCACGGGGCTGGCGGCCACGCCCACACCGCAGGCGACCGCCGTACCGGCCGAGCTGCGCCGACGCACGATTTCGAACACGAGGAGAGCGCAGAAGAAGTCGGCGATCGAGGCGGGTGATCTGATCAGCGTTCCGAAGGGAATTCCGAGTTCGGAGAGTTCGTGCAGACCGAGAAGTATCCAGCCGGCCAGTGGCGGATGGTTGTAGACGGGCAGCCCCGGCAGCGGCTGTTCGTAAATCCGAATGGGGCCGTACCGCACGATGGCCTCTGCGAAACCTTGAAAGATCCGCACGTCGGCCGGCCCGGGCGTATTCGCCGCGATCAGCATTCGGGTGAGGAGACCGGCGGCCGCAGCAATGAGCACCACCGCTCTCGCCCGTCGTACGTCCCAGGTTTCGCATCGCATTCGGATACCCATGAAAACAGAACGTAGCAACCCGAAGACGCCGAGCAACGCACCGATGACCACACTTACATGGCCCGCGACTTCGATGCCCTGCGTATCTGCGCAAACGTCCGAATCCCTGAATCACTCGAATGATTCAGATGAGATGTGATGACCTCGGCGCCCCTGCCCGGCCGGCACCGGAACCGGCCGGGCCGCGCGGACCACGGTCCGGCGGATCAAGGCCGGTCAGGGCCGGCCAAGGCCCTGGAGCATCCGGTCGACCACCCTCGCCGCCGCGTGTCCGTCGTCCAGGTCGCAGAAGTCCCGGAGAAATGCCTCGTACGCCTTCGCGTGTCCCCTGGTGGCCCGCTCCGGGTCGCGCAGCGCCTCGACGAGTCCGGCGGAGCCGGGGATCAGGGGGCCGGGGGCGCGGGCCTCGAAGTCGAAGCAGAAGCCGCGCAGGGTGTCGCGGTAGTGCGCCAGATCGTGGGTGTGGAAGAGCATCGGTCGGCCGGTCTGGGCGAAGTCGAACATCAGCGAGGAGTAGTCGGTGACCAACGCGTCGCTGACCAGCATCAGCTCGCCGACGTCCCCGTAGCGCGAGACGTCACGGACGAAGCCGCTGCCGCTGTCCGGGAGACGGTCGGCGACCAGATAGTGACGTCGGACCAACAGGACGGTGTCCGCGCCGAGTTCGCGTTCGGCGACGGCCAGGTCGAGCTGCAGGTCGAGGGCGTAGCGGCCGCCGCCCTGCGGCCGGTCCTCGCGCCAGGTCGGCGCGTACAGCACGACCCGCTTGCCCTCGGGGATGCCGAGCCGCTCCCGTACCGCCGCGGCGACCTTGGTCCGGTCCGAGGCATGGAACAGGTCGTTGCGGGGATAGCCGCACTCCAGGACCTCGCCCCGGTAGCCGAACGAGCGCCGCAGGACGGGGGTGGAGAAGCGGTTCGGGGAGACCAGGACGCTCCACTGGCGGGCGCGCCGCTCGATGGTGGCGATATAGGCGGTGTTGGCCTGGGCGGTGCCCGCGAGGTCGAGACCGATGCGCTTGAGGGGGGTGCCGTGCCAGGTCTGGACGACGCACTGGCCCTCGCGCCGCTCGAACCACTCCGGCAGCTGGGTGTTGGTGACGATGCAACGGCTGCGGGCCAGCGCCTCGTGCCAGGCGGCGGAGCCGTGCTCGACGGCCGTGGCTCCCGCCGGAATACGGGCCTGCTGGTCGCGCACCACCCACATATGCTCCGACCCGGCTCCCCGCCGTGCCACTTCCTCATGGATCGCGCGCGGCGAGTCGGAGTACTGGCGGCCGTCGAAGCTGCTGTAGAGCACGGTGTCGCGCAGAGGTGCCATGCGCAGGCCCCGGTATGCCTCGCGCAGCAGCCGCTTGCCGCGCGCACCGCGTTCCGCGGCGGTGAGCACCGATGCGCAGTTGATCAGCAGCTGGTCGTGGAAGCGCCGTTCGATGAGGTACTCCCGGCCCGCGAGGGAGCGGGCGGCGGGCAGGGTGCGGTGGGCGGCGGCCGGGATGCGCAGCGGGGCGTCGTACGCGTCGTCCCTCGCACCCTTCTCGCGGAGGAAGAGGTACCAGTGGCCCTGGCCCAGCGGCAGTTTCCCACCGGGTCCCCCTACGGCGTCCGGCCGGAGCGCGGCCCTGAACCGCCGCGCCCCGACGGCCCCGGAGGAGGTGAGGGGGAAGACGGCCTCCTCGCCGTGTCCGCTGTGCCGGGCCACCAGCTCGACGGGCCGTTCCGGGTCGTCGGGGAAGGTGCCCTCCAGGAGGAGCTGTCCGTCCTCCGTCCAGGTCGCCAGGTCGACGGCGGGTTGTACGGTGCGGTCGCTGATCAGCAGATTGCCGCGGGAGCTTGCGGTCAGACCGAGTTCGCGCCGATGGTCGCCGTCCCTGCCCAGCGGGTAGCGGCCCGGCAGTACAGGCCCCGGCACATCGATCGGTGTCCTGCGCCCGTCCGGGCCGACGAGCTGGAGGCTGTACGGCAGTTGTGCGGGCGCCGCCCCCTCCCCCGCTGCCTGCCGGGCGTCGGCGAAGGCTCCGAGCGGGACATCGGCTGTGAAACGCCGCCACCCCGCAGCCGAGGGCACCGCCCCCTCGTGCACGGTCACCGGACAGTCGAAGGAGGTACCGGAGGCCCGGTGGGTGAGTGCGAGGCGCAACGGTCCCTTGCCGAGACGGTCGCGGATCATCCCGTCGATCACCACGGTGCCTGCGCCGCCGCCCGTGCCGCCCTCGCGGTGTGTCTCGAAGCGGGCATCGATCCGCTCGGCGTGCAGCACGAGCCTGCCGCTCTCGAAGGCGGGCACGATCCGGTGGTCGCCGTCGGGCCGGTGCACGGGTGGCGGTGCGGCCGCCTCGCTCGTCGAGAGGCCGGAGCGGCGCAGCATGCCGTGCCCGGCGATGCCGATCTCCAGGCGCCAGGTGAGCCGTTCGAGGCTGCCGGCCGCATCGATGCGGAGCCTGGCCGGGTCGATGACGGTCTCGAAGCCGGACCGGCCGTAGTCGTGCAGGCTCTGCCGCGACCGGACGGTGGCCTCGGGTTCGGCGACCGTGCGCAGCCGCAGCGGCAGCACATGCCGTCGTCCCGCCCGCAGCCAGCCGGCCCGGAACTCGCTGCCGCGCGTGGTGGCGGGCAGATTCCGGATGTACGCGTACCCCTTGAGGTGCAGCTTGCCGCCCCGCCAGTGGGCGTCCCGCAGCCGGGCGGTGAGCGGCAGATCCCGGTCGGTGACCCGCAGCACCGAGCGCGGCACCGGCCGGACGAGGGCGGGGAAGAAGGCGCTGCGGCGCCGCACGCCCCGTACCGCGAATGCTCCCGGCTCGGCCTTGTCGAAGGCGAGCAGGGCCAGCAGTTCGTCGGTCCGCCGTTCGCGCACGAGGTACCACATCAGGCGCAGCCGCAGCGGGAGCGCGTCGAGGACGGCCGGGTCGACCTGGTCGGTGAACTCGTTCGCGTAGGTGAGGAAGGCACGCCGGTACTCCTCGTCGCCGTCGGGCAGCGCCTCCATGAAGTACCAGAGGTCGTTGGCGAGGACGTGCGCCTCGTACTGCCGTTTGTCGGCGGCACCGCGGTGCTCGTCGAGGAAGGTGGAGACGCCCAGCACGTGCGAGGCCCGGTCCTGGATACCGCGGACGACGGCCCGACGGGTGGTGATCGAGCCCGCCCGGTCGCGCCAGTGGTAGACCGCGTCCTTCAGCACATCGACGGAGCGGGCCAGGAAGTGGGCGGGCAGGACGACCGGGATGTCCTCGTAGAGGGCGCCGACCGGGAAGGCGAAGGCGTGCTCGTCCCAGAAGGACCGGCGGAAGACCTTGTTGCAGGCGATCCGGTCGGCGGCGAGGTCCCAGTCGCGGGAGATGTGGGTGCGCAGCCGGGTCGTCGCCATGGGCTTGCGGAAGTTGGGCGACTGCTGGAGCTTTCCGGAGGCCCGCAGCCGCAGCACATTGCCGGACGCGATGTCCGAGCCGGTCTCCTCCAGGGCGCCGACGAGAAGTTCGTACGCGCGGGGCGGGAGCACGTCGTCGCTGTCGACGAAAGCGAGATGGCGGGCACCCGGGTCGCAGTTGCGGACCCCGGTGTTGCGGGCGTGCCCGAGTCCGCCGTTCTCCTGGCTCACCAGCCGGAACCTGCCGTCCTGTTCGGCGAACTCGGCGGCCAGGACCGCACTGTTGTCGGTGGACCCGTCGTCGACCATCACCACCTCCAGGTCGGCCATGGTCTGCTCCGCGAGGGACTTCAGGCAGTCCGTCAGATAGAGCTCGACGTTGTGGACGGGTACGACGACACTGAGCCGTGGCGGCATGTTGAGCACGTCCGTTCATCGGGGGCCTGGTTGTCCGTATGGCTCAACCCCGTGCAGGGCCGGGGGTCACCGGTTGCGGTCTTTCCCGAACGGGTGACATCGGCTGCGCCGCGCTTACTCCCTGTCGCTCAGGAACAGCCGCCGCACCACGCGCTCGGCCGCGTGTCCGTCGTCGTACGGACAGAAGCGCACCCGGAACGCCGCCCGCAGCTCCGCTGTCCGCGCCGAGCGCCACTCGCCCGTCCTGAACAGTTCCAGCAGCTCGTCCTCGTCGCTGGCGACCGCGCCCGGGGTGTCGCCGGGGCGTCCGGACAGCAGATCGAAGTAGGTGCCGCGCGAGGCCCGGTAGGCGGCCCAGTCCGGGGCGTGGCTGATGATCGGGCGGTCCAGGCAGGCGTAGTCGAACATCAGCGACGAGTAGTCGGTGATCAACGCGTCGGAGACCAGGCAGAGTTCCTCGACGGACGGATATGCGGTCACGTCCACCACCCGGGCGCCGTCCAGCTGCGCCGAGCGGCCGTAGAAGTAGTGCGCCCGGACCAGCACGACGTAGTCCGGTCCGAGTTCGCGGGCGAGTCGTTCCAGGTCGAGGTGGGGGACGAAACCCTTGTGGTAGTCGCGATGGGTGGGCGCGTACAGCAGGACCGTGCGGTCCGGGGCGAGGGAGAGTCGCTGCCGGATCGCGGCGGTCTGCTCGGGGGTGGCGGTGAAGAAGATGTCGTTGCGCGGGTAGCCGAGGTTCAGATGCTCGTAGCCGGACGGGTAGACACGGTCCCAGATCTCGGTGGTGTGCGGGTTGGCGGAGAGGGAGAAGTCCCACTGGTCGGCGTGGGCGACGATCTTCTCGAAGCTGATGCCGTTGGTGAGGGCCGGGTAGGCGCGCTGGTCCAGGCCCATGGTCTTCAGCGGGGTGCCGTGGTGGGTCTGGAGATACCGCTGGCCGGGGCGTTTGGTGAAGCCGCCGGGGAAGCTGGAGTTGTTGATCAGGTACGTGGCGGTGGCCATCGCCCGCCAGTAGGCGCGGGAGCCCTCGATGACGTACGGGATGCCGGGCGGCATCCGGTCGCGGTGACGGGAGGAGACGGCCCAGACGCCCCGGATGTGCGGGGCGAGTTCGAGGGCCTTGGCGTGGATCGCGGCCGGGTTGCAGGCGACTCCTCGGTTCCAATAGGCCCCGTACACCGCGAGGTCGGGGTCCAGGGGGCGGAGCAGATCCGTTCGGTAGGCGGCGCGCATGACGCGGGCCCGGAGCGTCTTCTTGCCGTGGCGCAGGGCGGCCCGGGCGCGGGTGCGGCCGGTGCGGACGGCTTCCCGGGCGCGGTGGACGGCGTAGTTGCCGGGGAGGGCCGCGGCGCGGTGGAAGGCGGCGCGGTCCTCGGGGGCGGTCCGGCCGGGGTCGGCGAGGACGGCACGCAGGTGGTGGGTGCGCGCCGCCCGGATCCGTGGGTCGTGGCCCGTCTCGGCGAGCAGCCGTTCGTATGCGTCGAGGATCGCGAAGTGGTGGCGTCCCGGGGTGGTGGCGAAGGTGCCGGAGCGGCGGATGCGGTGGCGGACACAGATCCGGTCGAGGGTGTCGAGTGTGCCGGCGTCGGAGGCGAGGAGGGTGGCACGGTGAACGGGCAGGACGTCCTCATAGGGGCCGTCGGTGAAGTGGAGACCGTGCGCGGTCCAGAAGGCGCGGCGGAAGAGGCGCGGGACGGCGGTGGAGAAGCCCTCGGCAACGGACGCCGGGGACGGGATGACGGATGCCGGGGACGAGACGTCCCCCCACCAGTCGATGCGGTCGTGTCCGAGGAGGAGCACGTCCGGTTCGCTCGCGGCCAGCCGGCCGGTGATCGCTTCCAGGGCGCCCGGGCGCAGCAGGTCGTCGCCGTCGAGGAAGAGGAGATAGCGCCCCCGTGCCTCTGCCGCCCCGGCGTTGCGGGCCGGACCCGCCCCGCGGTGCTCGGCGAGGGTGATCACCCTGATCCTCGGGTCGCGCGCCGCGAACTCGGCGGCGATCTCGGCGCTGCCGTCCCTCGACCCGTCGTCGACGACGAGAAGCTCCGAATCAACGGGGCCCTGGCCCAGCACGGAGTCCAGGCTCGCCCTGAGATATCCCTGAACGCGGTGGACGGGCACGACAACACTGAGGAGCATGGCAGCCGAGGGTAATCGCGCACCCACCGCGCACCGAATCGCGTGTTCACCCGTTCGGGGCAGTGCCGGTGACCAGGCGCGTCCGCCCCGGTTGACCTGGCATGAAGCCGCGCCTCAGTGTCGTCGTCCCGGTCCACAACGTCGAGGACTATCTGGAGGACTGCCTGCGGTCAGTGGCCGAACAGTCGGTCTCCGACATCGAGGTGGTCCTCGTCGACGACGGTTCGACGGACGGCAGCGCGGCCCTCGCCAGGGCGTTCGCCGCCCGCGACCGCCGCTTCCGCTACGTCCGTCAGCCCAACGCGGGGCTGAGCGCGGCCCGCAACACCGGCGTGCGGCACACCACGGCGGACGTGCCGTATCTGGCGTTCGTCGACAGCGACGACATCGTCGTCCACGACGCCTACGAACAGATGCTGGCGTCACTGGAGTCGACCGGCTCCGACCTCGCGACCGGCAATGTGTGGCGGCTGAACGAGCAAGGGCGGCAGCAGGCCTGGCAGTACCGCTGGCTGACCGCCACCCGGGCCCGCACCCACATCAGCCGCGATCCGCGACTGCTCGCCGACCGGGTCGCCTGGAACAAGGTGTTCCGGCGCTCCTTCTGGGACCGGCACGCCTTCGCCTTCCCGGAGGGGAAGCTCTACGAGGACACCCCGGTGATGATCCCGGCGCACTTCCTCGCGGGCTCGGTCGATGTACTGCACAAGCATGTCTACTACTGGCGGGTCCGGGAGGGGTCGATCACCCGGCGGCGTACGGATGTGCAGGGCGTACGGGACCGTATCTCGGCGTGCGAGCAGGTCAGCGCGTTCCTGGCGGGCCGGGGCGGGGTGGCGAACGGCGGTGCGCGGCGCCGCTACGACCTCTCGTGCCTGCGCGACGACTTCGTGTACTTCCTGGAGGGGCTCGCGATGGGCGGGCCCGAGTACCGGGATGCGTTCATGGCGGACGCGGGGGCGTTCCTGGACCGGATGGAGCGGATGGACGGGGCGGCCAGGTCGGGCCGGGCAGTGGCCCATGAACTGCCGGTGGAGCTGCGGATCAAGTGGCAGCTGGTGAAGGAGCGCAGGCTTGCGGAGCTGCTGGCCGTGCTCGCCTTCGAACGGGCCAACGGCGCCGGAACGTTCACGGTCGGCGGCGTGCCGGGGCGGCGGCAGGCCGGTTTCCCCGGCATTCCGGACAGCACCCGCCTCGCGCGTACCGATCTCCCGGCCGTGGCACGGCTGTTGGAGGCCCAGTGGGGCGACGACGGGAAGCTGCTGCTGCGCGGTTACGCGTACATCCGCAATCTGCCGGCCGCGGCTCCGCGCCACTCGCTGAAGGTGGGCATGGTGCGCGCGACCCGCGGTCAGCATCTGCGGACGGTGCCGGTGCGGAACGTTCCCGCACCCGAGGCGACCATCAACTCCGGCCAGCAGGTGCATAGTTACGATAACGCGGGTTTCGAGTTGACTCTCGACCCGCGTCGGCTGCGGCCCGGCGGCTGGATGGTGGGCATGATGGTGGCCGCTCATGGCACGGCCCGCCGGGTGGCGGTGCGGGCCGTGGAGGCGGGGTCCGTACAGCCGCTCGTCCATGACCTGGGCGAGGGACGGCGGGCGGTGCTCGACTACCTGGACGGGCGGCTGAGGCTGACCCTGGCGCAACTGCCGGCCCGGTGCGAGGACCGTCGCATCGGCGAGGAGCTGGAGTTGACCGGCCGGCTGTACGGGGGCGCCCGGCCGAAGGCCCTGGTGCTGACCTGCGAAGGGGTGGCTGACCAGGAGTTCGGCCACCCGGTCGAGTGCCGGGCCGACGGCCGTTTCGCGGTACGGATTCCGCTCACCGACCTCGCCGGGATGGCGGCCGCACCACAGGCGCCGCACCGGGCGCCCCGCGAGGTCGAGCCGGAGCCCGGCGGGCGGTGGCGGGCGCGGCTGGTGCTGGCGGACGGGTCGAGGGTGCCGCTGGCCGCGGCCCCGGAGGCGGCGCCGCCGGTCGTGGCCGATGCGGTGGGCGAGCTGGTGCTGGACCTGAGCGGGCAGCCGTTCGTGGACGGGGCGGCGTGGACGTCGGACGGTGCGCTGCGGGTGGAGGGGGTGACCGGCGCCGGAACGGGCGTACGGGAGGAGGAAGGTCCGACCCACCTCGTACTGCGGCACGAGGCACTGCGCGAGACGGTGACGGTCCCCGTCACACATGAGGAGCCGCGCGCGGCAACGTACGGGGAAGCACGCGCGGGTACGCCCGAAGTGGCTTACGAGGGAACTTACGAGGGGTGCCGCTTCACCGCGTTCCTCGCGCCCTCGGTGGCCGCGGGGCTGCACGAGGGCCGCTGGGACGCGTATCTGGGCGGCCGGCCGGTCCGTGTGCTGACCGCACTCACCGCCCGTCTGCCGCTCCGGCGCACGGCGGCGGACTCCACGGCCCCCGCACCCGGCCGGGAGTTCGCCCTGGACCGCAGGTTCGGCGACCGGCTGACCGTGCAGGCCGGACCGGTACTCGCGGTCGCCGAGCGGGGTGCGTACCGCCGGGCCGAACTGCGCGGCACGCACTATCCGGCCCGGCGCGCACTGCCGCTGCGGGACGCCGTCCTCTACACGGGCGGCGCCTCACCGCGCGCCGTCCACGCCGAACTCCTGCGCCGGGGCGTGGAGTCGGAGCACCTCTGGGTCACCGACGGGCTCCACGGACACATCCCGTCCGCCACCGTCCCGGTCATCGAACACAGCGCCGCCTGGTACGAGGCGCTGGCGCGGTCCCGCCGGATCGTCACCGCCGACCAGCTGCCCGAGTGGTTCGAGCGGCGGCCCGGCCAGACCGTCGTGCAGACCTGGCACGGCACCCCGCTCGGCCGCTTCGGCACGGATCTGGGCGGCACCCTGTACGCCGACCACCACCAGCTCGCCTCGCTGCCGCGCCGGGCGGCCCAGTGGTCCGTCCTGGTCTCCCCCAGCCGCCACTCCACCCCGCTGCTGCGCCGCGCGCTCGGCTACGGGGGCGAGGTCCTGGAGGCGGGTTCCCCCGCCAACGATCTGCTCTTCTCGGCTGACCGGGCCAAGACCGCCGAGCGGGTACGGCGCAGGCTCGGCATCCCGGACGGCCGCCGGGTCGTGCTGTACGCGCCGACCTACCGTGACCAGCTGGCCCACCCGTCCGGCACCGGTGGCGAGCGGCCCCGCTACCGCTGGGATCCGGCGCTCGACCTGGCGGCGCTGGCGCGGTCCCTCGGCGACGGCCACACCGTGCTGGTGCGGCGCCATCCACAGGTGACCGGGAGCGTGCCCGAAGGACACGGCGTACGCGATGTGTCGGCGCACCCGGACACCGCGGAGCTGCTGCTGATCGCCGATGTACTGGTCACGGACTATTCGGGGCTGATGTTCGACTACGCGCACACGGGCCGTCCGATGCTCTTCCACACCTACGACCTGGAGCACTACCGCGACACGGTGCGCGGTTTCTGTCTGGACTTCGAGACCCGGGCGCCGGGGCCGCTGCTCGTCGGCACAAACGAGATCGCCGGGGTCCTGCGCGACGCCGGCGCCCTGACCGCGTCGGCGGCCCGGCACGCGGAGGCGTACGAGAGTTTCCGCCGGGACTTCTGCGACCTGGACGACGGCGGGGCGGCGGCGCGGGTCGCGGACCGGCTGCTCGCCGAGGGGTTGTGAGCTGCTGTCGGTTTACTGAGCTGAAGTGAGTCGTGGTGAGCGGGAGTGAGTCCTGGCGGTGGTTCGGGGGGTGGGAACGGGGGTTCGTTCGGGATGCGCCCAGTACGCGGCAGTGGGTCCAAGACTCACTTGGACCGACCGGCACATGGGGGGTGGGAGAAGGAGCGGGGCTGGGTGCGTGCAGCTGCAAGGCGGAGGAGGGAGGCAACGCGAAGGGGGTCCCCCCA